>JBGQJJ010000205.1:0-3459 GCA_041498955.1 Terriglobia bacterium | reverse complement strand
ATTGCGGGCGCGAAGGCCGGCGACCAGACCACGTTCGATGATCCAAATCTCGTGAATACAGTCATTCAGCCGCTGCCGTAAAACATTTCACTACCTTCTTCCAAAAGCTTTCAACACGGCCATCAGGATTGGCTTCGCCCAATTCGGGGCGCGCTTCAAATCGCACGAGGCTGCGAGTTTCCAATTCCTTCCGTGAAGAATTAATTTCGGTTTTGGGATTTGACCGAAGTGCGGATCCGCTTCTTCGCTATTGTCGTAAACGAGGAGTTCGGTGAGTTTTGGCAGGAGCTGAATCAGATTCCAGCGGCTGCGTACGTATCGTTCGCGAATCTTTGCTTCCGGGATATCATGTCCGCCTTTCTCGACTCTAGAATGAACTCGTGCGATGTGCAGCTCAGGACTTTCGAGGCCCACATACCAGACGCGGACTTCGATTCCAGCCGAAAGCGCTTTTTCCAAAAGTGCTGCAATGGTGCGCCCGCCGAGCGTAGTCTCGAACGCGAAATTGCGCCGTTCGTCGATGGCGCGTTCGAGCAGCCGTTTTCCTTCGTTCCAGGCCGCACTGTTTGCTTCTTCTTGAGTGAAAGCTGGGTTTGCCGTAAGAATGCGCCTCGCTGCGTCGTCCGGATTGAAGTATTCGGCGCCTTTTTGGCGGAACATGGCGCCGCCGATGCTGCTCTTGCCGGCGCCGTTCGTTCCCGCCAGAACGTAAATGCACGGAACCTGAGCTTCCTTAGCCACGATTCCGTGCGGCGAGGAGGGCGGCTTTCCCAAGTTCCTTTGGTGACGCCGCAAACGCGGCTTTCATCGCGGCGCGGGCCTTGGGGCTCTGCATGCGAGCAAGAAGCGTATCGAATTCCTGGCTAAGTGAATCGAGCATACGCTCGGCGGCATGGGAAAGCTTGTTGAACTCGTCCATGGAGATCAGGATCGCCTTGGGCGCATCATGTCTTGTAATTACGACCGCGCCGCCTTGCAGAACCAATTCCAGGACGCGACCAAATTCGTTCTTGGCCTGCGTCGCCGTGAATCGAGCGGGCTTTCCTTGCCCCCCTCGAGGAGGGCGAATGTCGAGCGTTGGGCTTCGCTGCTGATCGCTCACGGCTTTCTCCAATATCAACCATTTTAGCTATTTTAACTATATTGGTCAACGGGCAAGATTTTGAGGGACTGCATCCCTCGGGCTCTAAATCCGCCATCCGCAAAGTTGACTCCTATGGAGGAGTAAGATAGACTCACCATATGAGTAAACGGTTGCAGGTTATATTGAAGGACCTCGAATTCCGGGACATTCAACGCGCGGCGCGATCCCGCAACATGTCGGTTGCCGAATGGGTCCGGCAGGCTCTTCGCTTGGTTCGCCGGAGCGAGCCTTCCGGTAGCGCGGGCAAAAAATTAGACGCTATCCGCGCGGCGGCGCGACTTGAATATCCGACGGCGGACATTGATCGGATGCTGGCCGAGATCGAGCGCGGATACTGCATAGGCACGAACCCGTGATCCTGATCGACTCGAATATACCTATGTACCTGGTGGGCGCCTCCCATCCTTACAAAGCCGACGCGCAACGATTTCTTGAAAAGTTTGTGAGCGAGCAGCAACGCCTGGTGACAGACGCTGAGGTTCTGCAAGAAATCCTGCATCGCTATGCCGCGATTCAACGGCGCGACGCCATCCAGCCGGCATTCAACGCGTTGCTTGGCGTCGTCGATGAGGTACTGCCTGTTGACCGGATTGCGGTCGAGCGCGCCAAAGAAATTGTTCTGGGGTACACGGGGCTGTCTGCGCGAGATGCCGTTCACCTTGCCGTGATGGAACATCACGGAATCAATCGAATCTTGAGCTTTGATTCAGGATTCGATCAGTTTCCCGGCATTACGCGCTTATCCTGAATATCAGGCGGACATCGGGCAAGGAATCTTTGAACACAATCTACAGGCCGTTCCGCTAGGTGTGCCGCGCCGCTTGGTTTAGGATAGGCTGTGTTCTAGCCGTGCCGCGCGTGAACGTTTTCCGAATGCGCGCCAGATCCAAAAAATTTCAGTGAACGGGAGTTGTGATGGAAATTGAGCTGAGTCTGGAATTTTTGCGCGTCGTCGAACAAGCGGCCATCGAATCGGCCAAGACCATGGGCCGGGGAGACGGCCATTTGGCCGACCAGGCCGCCGTCAGCGCCATGCGCAGGGTGATGGACGAAGTGCCCATGGACGGCACCATCGTCATCGGCGAGGGCGAACGCGATGAGGCCCCGATGCTCTTCATCGGCGAAAAAATCGGCGCCGCGCAGCACGTCCGCGGATTTAATTTCCCCGCCGTGGATATCGCGGTCGATCCACTCGAAGGCACGAACCTGTGCGCCACGGGCGCGCCCGGCTCGATCACGGTGCTCGCCGCAAGTGAAAAGGGCGGACTGCTCCACGCGCCCGATTTGTACATGGAAAAAATCATCGTGGGACCGTCCTGCAAGGGCGCGGTCGATCTGGATGCGCCCGTCGCGGACAATCTGGGCGCGATCGCCAAGCGTCTCGAACGCGACGTCGAGGATTTGGTCGTGATTGTCCTCGACCGGCCGCGCCATGAAAAACTGATCGCGGACATTCGCGCCACCGGCGCGCGCATTCGCCTGATCGGCGATGGAGACCTCTCCGCCGGCATCTCCGCCGCGGTCATCGGTATCGGAGTACACGCGGTCATGGGCATCGGGGGCGCTCCCGAAGGCGTGCTGACCGCGGCCGCGCTTCGCTGCCTGAACGGTGAAATTCTGGCGCGCCTGGTGGTGTCCAAGCCCGAGCATGAAGAGCGCCTCGCCAAGATGGGAATCAAGGACGGCAAACGCATCTATCGTACCGAAGACCTCGCGCCCGGCAAGAAAATCATTTTCGCGTGCACCGGCGTAACCGAAGGGAACCTGTTGCGCGGCGTCCGCTTCTTCGGCGAAGGCATCCGCACGCACTCCCTGGTCGTCACCCTGGACGAACGCCAGGTGCGCTTCATCGACACTGTGACCCTCGATAAGCGTCCTGACGTAAAAGTGCGCTTCGCCTAGGACTTTCAATCATTCGAGCCGATCCAGATTAACTATTCTTTAATATTGACCGCAAGGGTGATCTGCGGATACAATCGCCGCCAATCTCGAGTCAACTAGGAATTCCCGGCCTTATTAGGCTTTGCGGAGGCCAGAGTGAGTCGGACATTCGGCAACTGCGCGGTCTTCGTTTTTGTCAGCCTCTTGTTTTCTGGAAGTCTCTTCGCGCAAGGCGTGTGCGATCAGGGAAATGGCCCTCTGGACGCGGCGGAGCCTTCCGGGACCACGCCCGCCGAGATCATTCAAAAATTCGCGGCCAAGGAAGCGACTTTCAAGGCAGCGCGGGAACGGTATGGCTACACTTTGAATGTAACCATCCAAACTCTGGACGACTATGGCCAAGTGGACGGGGAATATCAGCAGATTTCGGAGAT
>JBGQJJ010000204.1:0-3469 GCA_041498955.1 Terriglobia bacterium | reverse complement strand
TTCGGACATTTCACGTTCACGAATTCCGGCACGCTCGCCAGCGGCGATTCGCCCAGCCCGGAAAATTTCGCCATTGGCGGAAGCACCACGGGCAAATCCTTGTCGGGGACGGACACCAGCCCGCACTTCTCGCAGTACAACACGGGAATCGGAGTGCCCCAATAGCGCTGCCGCGAAATGCCCCAATCCTTCAGCCGAAAAATAATTTCGCCTTTGCCGAATCCGCGCGCCTCGGCGTCCGCCGACATTTTTTCGATTGCATTGTCCGAAGCGAGACCCGTGTACGGTCCCGAATTCACGAGCTCGCCGTATTCGATAAACGCCGCGCCCAGGGATTCCGGCGTCAGCGGTTTTCCTTCGTTGGGCTGAATCACGATCGGGATTGCCAGCCCGTACTTGGTGGCAAATTCAAAATCGCGTTCGTCGTGCGCCGGAACGCACATCACCGCGCCCGTGCCGTATTCCATCAGCACGAAATTTCCCACCCAGATGGGAATCTTTTCTCCGTTGAAGGGATTGTGGGCATATCGCCCTGTAAAAAATCCTTCTTTTTCCGCCGTCGCGATGTCGGCCGCGCGCATCATCCGCCGGCGCAATCTCTCCAAATTTTCTTCGATCGCGGCGTGGCCTTCCACGCCCGCGACCAGTGTCGCCAGCAGGGGATGCTCCGGCGCGAGAATGAGCCCGGACGCGCCGTAAATCGTGTCCACGCGAGTCGTAAACACTTCGATCGACGTGCCGGAAAATCCCTCCACCGCGAATCGCACGCGCGTGCCGCGCGACTTCCCGATCCAGTTGCGCTGCATCGCCAGAACGCGTTCGGGCCAGCCGCCTTCGAGTTGCGCGAGCGCGTCGAGCAGTTCGTCGGCATATTGCGTAATGCGCAGGAACCACTGCTCGATCTCCTTCGCTTCGACAGGCGTGTCCTCGTGCCGCCAGCAACACCCGTTCACCACTTGCTCGTTCGCCAGCACGGTCGCGCATTTCGGGCACCAGTTCACGCGGCTGCGCTTGCGGTAAGCGATTCCCTTTTCCAGCATCCGCAGGAAAAACCATTGGTTCCAGTGATAGTATTCCGGCTCGCAGGTGGAAATTTCACGCCGCCAGTCGTAGCTAAAGCCGAATCGCCGCAATACCCGCTTGAATGACGCAATATTCGTGTTCGTCCATTCCCGCGGATGGATCCCCCGCTGGATCGCGGCGTTTTCCGCGGGCAAGCCGAAGGCGTCCCATCCCATCGGATGAATGACGTGGAATCCCTGCATGCGCCGGAACCGCGCCACCACGTCGCCGATGGTGTAGTTGCGCATGTGCCCCATGTGCATAGTGCCCGAGGGATACGGCAGCATTTCCAGCACGTAATATTTCGGCTTGGAAGGATCCGCGTCCGCCTCGAACGCGTGGTCCGCGTTCCAGCGCGCCTGCCACTTCTTCTCAATCGCCTGTGGATCGTATTCCGCCACGGTTCGTGTCAAGCCTCCGAATTCCAATTGGTTCGCCGATTTTGTAGCCCGCCTCTTCAGAGGCGGGGGTTTTCGTCTCGGCCGGCAAAATCCCCGCGTCTGAAGACGCGGGCTACAGCAAACCCGCCGCACCGTTGCAAATCTACTTGGATTTCTTACTTCTCTTGCTCTTCCTTTTCGCTTTTGTCTTTGTCTTCCTCTGTGCCCTCTGTGTTCTCTGTGTTGAAGCCCTTGCCTTTTTCTTGGCCTTCAACATCGAGAACCCATTCTCCGCCTTCGGCGCCTGCCTTACGCTCACGCCCACCAATTCCCAAAGCGCGCGCACATTGCGCCGATCGTCCCCCGGCCGGTCAATCGGAGTCTCCAGAATGAACGCGCGCCCCGGCAATCCCTCCATGCCGGGCCCCAGACGCGCATGATTCAGAATCCTGCCAAATGCCGCAAGGCCGATCTTCCCGCGCCCGATATGTTCGTGGCGGTCGACGCGAGACCCGAGAGGAGTCTTCGAGTCGTTGACATGCAGCACATAGACTCGGCCCAGCCCCACCGTGCGATCCACCGCGGCAAGCGTCGTCTCCAGCCCTTCTGCCGTCGTGATGTCGTACCCGGCTTCAAACGTGTGCGCCGTATCGAGGCACACGCCCATCGGCAAGTCCCCGGTCTGATCCAGGATGGCTTTGATTTCTTCAAAGCGCGCTCCCACCGCCGAGCCCATTCCAGAAGTATTTTCGACCAGGATTCGCAGGCCACCGAGCTTCATTCCCTTCGCGGCGTGGCGCAGACCTTGGGCAATTTCGGCGATGGCCTGTTCCCTGTCGGTCCCGAGGCCGGAACCCGGATGCGCGACGAGGAAATCCGCGCCCAGAGAAACCGCGCGCACCAGTTCATCATGAAACGCCTGGATCGACCTCGTGCGCATCACTCGATCGGGCGACGCGAAATTGATCAGGTAATTGTCGTGAATAACGAGCGGCCCAAGGCCAAGCTCGACGCGGCGCGCCCGGAACCTCGCCGCGTCCGCCTCCGCAATGCGCGAGCCTCCGCGCGGCCACATCCGCGGGCTCGAAGAAAAAATCTGCAGCGCGTTCGCGCCGAGCTTCGCGGCGGAATCGAGCGCCCCGGCGATGTCTCCCGCGATCGAAGTGTGAATCCCGATGCGGAAGCTGCCGTCCTGCCAGGCAGGCGGCTCGGGAATCGGTTCAGGTTCGGGACGATATTCGTCGCTTACGTCGTAGGCGGGTTCCGCGCCAATCAATGGGTCAGCCATTCCCTCGGTAAACCTTTAGGTGCCCTCAGAGGAGAGATAAGCTGACTATTCTATCGGATGCGTGCGGTAGCGGCAATCACATCCGCGTGTAGGACAGCCACTCTTGGCTGTCCCTTTCAATGTTGCCTGGGCGCAGGTGGACAGCCAAGAGTGGCTGTCCTACTAAAATCAGGATTGAATTTGAATCAACTCGTCGTTGCTGGAGTCACGAGGTGCGCTCGGAGGGTTCCATCGCGTAGGCCGAGCCGTGCGCGATCGAAGCCGGTTCATCATCAGGCCGATCCATATCGAGCTGCCGATAAAATGATCGACCTTTACAGGACCCGCCACCTTCATCCCTCGGACCCAGTGCAGGCCGCTGCTGGCGGCGCATCCACACTGGGAACAGTCCGGCGCGCCGCCGAAAACGCAGGGCTCGACGCGCGTTTCAAAATCCGCCGAATAGTTGGCCGACATCTTGGCAAAAAGGCAATCCTCCGGATTCTTCGGCGGATGGAGAAATGCTTTGGCAAGACCGTCATTAAAGAGAAGCTTCGGATACCGCTTCGCCAGAGAGGGCAATTCCCGGGCCAGCGTCTCACGATCCGCGGGCGCCAGAGTTTCAGGGCTTTGCTCGCCGATTTGTGGGGTGTAGACGCTCACCCAGATGCGATTCGTTTCGGCGCGCGCGCTCCAGAAATTCACGTACTCTTCGAGGTAGCCCGCGCGCTGCAGCATCGGGCGCGTGATCACCCAGTGG
>JBGQJJ010000203.1:0-3482 GCA_041498955.1 Terriglobia bacterium | reverse complement strand
GTGATTTCAGCCTGGGCATCTTCCCGCGACCCTCGGGCATTGGTGCGCGTGAAGTTTGTGTCCATGCCGTAGACGAAAGCGAATTGCCAGTTTCCTCCGACGTGATCGTCATGCGTGTGGGAGTTGAGCACGACAACCGGACGCGTTGTCAACTTGGAGACGACTTTGCGAATGTCGCTGATACCCATGCCGGTGTCGAACAGAACCGCTTGCTTGTGGCCAATGATTAAATAAGAGATGACTTCTTCCGCCTGATGCGGTTCGTAGATGGCAAACACGCCCTGCGCCACTTTGTAAGTTTCAAACCACGGATCGCTCACGAGAACACGCTGCAGCGTTTTGTATTCGGGACGCGGAAGCGCGCGGCACCACTCAGGAATCTCTTTCGTTTGACCCGCAAGCAGCGCCGGCAGGAAACAGACCAGCGCGAGGCTTGCCAGAGCTTTCCCAGTTTTCAAGATTCCTCCAGAGGACTGCCGCAGTAGATCGTGCAGCGCGACGCTATGGTATAGCGGCGGAACGCTGCCCGCAAATCTTCCGACTGCAATTGTCTGGAACAGAGCTGAGCTACTCGCTGTCCTCCCGAACTGTGCCATTTTTTCCCGCAGGATAAAATGCTCCTGCAGGAACTGTCTGTCCCTGACCTGCGCCTTTTAGGGAACAAAAAGCAAGGTACCCCCGTATCTGCAGGCAGCAGTCCATCCCTAAGAATAGGTGTGCCTCGGGGGTATCCGATGACGAATTTCTGGCAAGACATCCGGTATGCGTTTCGTGTGCTTTCGAATAGCCGCGGATTCGCGGCGATTGCCGTGCTGACCCTCGCCCTTGGGATTGGCGCGAACACCGCACTCTTTTCCGTGGTCAACAGCGTCCTGCTGAATCCGCTGCCGTTCCCAAATCCCGACGAACTCTACGCCGTTTATTCGAAGACTGCGGAGTTTGCGCAAAGCTCTATTTCCTATCAGAATTTCCTGGACTGGCAAAAGCAAAATCACTCCTTCTCGCTCCTAAGCGCCTTCCGTTCCGATGATTACAACCTGACCGGCTCGGGCGAGCCAGAGCGGCTGCACGCGCACATGATTTCCGCGGAATTCTTCCCAGCCCTCGGCCTAAACCCCCTAATGGGCCGTAACTTCCGCCCCGAAGAAGACCGGGCGGGCGCGGGCCCCGTCGTTGTTCTCGGCGATGGGTTGTGGAAACGCAAATTTGCCTCATCATCTGAGGTTCTCGGTAAGAGCATCACCCTTAACGGAAAATCGTACACAATTGTCGGTGTTGCCCAGGCGCGTCTGCCGGGGATCAGCCCTTCCGATGTTTATGTGCCCATCGGTCAGTGGACCGATCCGACCTTTCTCGATCGTCGCATCAGCATGGGCATGAACTCGATCGGCCGCCTCAAGCCCGGCGTCTCGTTGGCACAGGCCCGGGCCGACGTGGACTCCATCGCGCAAAATCTTGCTGCGGCCTATCCCGAAGCCGACAAAGGCACCGGGATCACCCTGGTTCCGCTCAAGACGGACGTCGTCGGTGACGTGCGGGGAATTCTTCTCGTGCTGCTGGGCGCGGTTGGTTTTGTTCTCCTCATCGCCTGCGCCAACGTTGCCAACCTCCTGCTCGCGCGTTCGACCGGACGAACCCGCGAATTCGCCATCCGCTCCGCGCTCGGGGCCAGCCCCGCGCGCGTCATCCGGCAGTTGCTCACGGAGAGCGTCATGCTCGGCATCACCGGCGGCGCCATCGGTCTGCTCCTCGCGAAGCTTGCTATGCGAACCATACTCACCGCCTTGTCCGACGTCCTTCCGCGTACAGACGAAATCGCACTCGATTCCCACGTGCTGCTCTTTACCGCCGGCGTTTCCATTCTCACTGGCCTCGTCTTCGGACTCGCGCCCGCGATCAAGATGCTGCGGCCCCACTTGAGCGAAACGCTGAAAGAAGGCGGACGCGGATCGAGCGGCGCTCACCATCGCACGCAAAGTGTATTCGTGGTGGTCGAAATGGCCATGGCTCTGGTTCTGCTGATCGGCGCGGGACTCATGATTCGAAGCCTTGCCGCGCTCTGGGGTATCAATCCCGGTTTCGATCCGCGAGACGCTCTTTCGTTTGCCACCTCGCTGACTTCCGATCCGTCCGTGACGCCTGGTCAGCTCCGTTCGAAATATCGTGAAAGCTTACGGCAATTCGAGAGTGTCCCCGGAGTGGAATCCGTCGCCATGATCGGCGGCTCGCTCCCCATGACCGGCGATTCCGAAGTCCCGTTCTGGCTCGAAGGCCAGCCAAAACCCGCCAACGACAACGAAATGCCGTTCGCGTTGTTCTATCTTGTGACTCCTCCCTATCAGCAAGCCATGCGCATTCCGCTTCAGCGCGGACGTTTCTTGAGCGACCGGGATGACGAACATTCTCCGGCCGTAGCGGTGATCGACGCTTCCTTTGCGCGCAAATATTTTCCAAACGTCGATCCCGTCGGCAAACGCCTCAACATCGGACTCCTCGATCTTCAGCCGGAAATCGTCGGCGTTGTGGGCCACGTCGAGCACTGGGGCCTGGGCGCCAAAGGGCACGAGACTCTGCAGTCGCAACTCTATCTGTCGGTCTGGCAAGTGCCGGACCGGTTCTGGCCGCTGCTCGCGAACGGTTCGGGTTACGTCGCGCGCACAACGTCTTCCCCGCTCGGCGTGGTGAGCGCGATTCGGGAAGCCGCCGTGAAAGCGGATCCCAGCTCCGTCGTTTACGGCGCGCGGCCGCTGCAGGACATTGTCGCCAATTCGATCGCCACGCAGCGGCTGGCCATGATTCTTCTCAGCGTTTTTTCCGCGCTGGCGCTGCTGCTTTCCGCGATCGGAATCTACGGCGTGATTTCCTACCTCACCGGCCAGCGCACGCATGAGATCGGCATCCGCGTAGCGCTTGGTGCGTCGAGTGCCGACGTGCTGCGCATGGTGCTCGGCGAAGGGATGAAGCTCACGCTGATCGGCGTGGCCATCGGAATCGCCGCGGCGCTCGGACTGACGCGGCTGATCGCCAAATTAATTTACGGCGTCGGCGCTTCCGACCCCATCACGTTTGCCGGCGTTGCCGTACTTCTGACGGGTGTCGCGTTGCTCGCGTGCTACATTCCCGCGCGGCGGGCGATGCGCGTGGACCCGATGATCGCTCTGCGCTACGAGTAATCGTTCTACATTTATTTTGCGAACCGCGGCGCAAAGTCAGCTTTCACCTTGGCGGCGCGACAATCGTTATTTGCGACAAACTTTATTTTTGCGGAACTCCGACGAAGATGGATTTCGGAATCATCATGTGGACGCCTTTGTTGCCATCGACGAGCTCGGTGATGTGCAGATCGGCGGCGACGCTCGAAAGCATGTAAGCGTCGTCGCGGGAGAGATGCTTTTCGGTCATCAGGAAATCGATCATCTCGCGGACGGCGAGCGTGGCGCAGGCGTTCAGGTCATCGTTGAGGCCCATGGTGATGTAGTGCG
>JBGQJJ010000202.1:0-3495 GCA_041498955.1 Terriglobia bacterium | reverse complement strand
AGGAATCCGGCGCGGTCCGGGCCGACGGCCAATTGGCGGGCCTGTTCGTCAAACACGGCGATAAATTCCCCGCCGATCCTCTTGCGCTTGTCCTCCGGGTCCACTACCCCTTTTAGACGCGCGAGGAAGCGTTCTGACGCGTCAACGCCTATTACCTGAAGGCCCATCCGGCTATGCAGCAATTCGAGCGTCTCGCGGAATTCGTTCTTTCGCAGGAGGCCGTTGTTAACGAAAATATTCGTGAGGCGTTCACCCATTGCGCGATGGACGATAACCGCGGCCACGGCGGAATCCACTCCGCCGCTCAGCGCGCAAATCGCCCGGCCATCGCCTACTTGCTTGCGAATCGATTCCACGGTCTCGGCGATGAACGCCGCGCCGCTCCACAGCGGCTGCGCGTGGCAAATATTGAACACAAAATTACGCAGGATTTCCGAGCCGCAGTCGGTGTGGCGCACCTCCGGGTGAAATTGAACGGCGTACAATTTCCGCGCCGGGTCTTCGGCGGCGGATACGGCATTGCCCGTTTCCCCGGTCACATGAAAGCCCGCCGGCAGCGCGCGCACGTGATCGCCGTGACTGTTCCAGATGCGCAGCTTCTTCGGCAGACCCGCGAATAGCGGAGAACCATCTTTCACGAGCAGTTCCGTCCGGCCATACTCTCTACGGTCCGCGCGTTCGACGCGGCCACCCAGATTGTGCGTCATCCATTGCAACCCGTAGCAAATACCGAGGACCGGCAACCCCATGGACAAGATGCCGGTATCGCACGGTGGGGCGCCGGCGTCATACACGGAATTCGGCCCGCCGGAAAGGACGATCCCGACAGGTTCAAACTTGCGAATCTGCTCGATCCCCGCCGTGCACGGCAGGATCGCGCTGAACACTTGCTGCTCGCGGATTCGCCGGGCGATCAATTGCGTGTACTGCCCGCCAAAATCCAGTACGACAATGCCGCCGCGCTCGCTCATTGTTTCCTCATAGGGCCGGACCTTCGTTCCCGCATTCTCCTGCGGCCACTTCTCCTAAATCGATTTCCACACCATCATGATTTGAATCTAGAATTTCAAACTTGAAATAAATTTCAAATTTGAAAATTCCCTAGGCCAACCGATGCGCAGGCTGACCCGCGCGAAACGCCTCCAGATTGGCCAGCGTGACTTCCAAAATTCGCACCAGAGCCTCCCGGCTGTTAAAGGCATTGTGCGGCGTGAACACCATGTCGTCGCGCGCCAGCAGCACGCGATTGCGCACGGCCATTCGCAGGCGTTCCACATCGAGCGGTTGCTGCAGCAATTGTTTTTCTTCCTTGATTAATTCCTCGCCCTCGAGGACGTCGAGCCCCGCGCCGCCCAGCTTGCCGCTCTCCAGCGCTTCCACCAGCGCGTCCGTGTCGATCAGCCCGCCGCGAGCCGTATTCACGATCATCGCGCCCGGCTTCATCCTGGCGAACTGTTCGCGGCCCAGCAGGTGGTGCGTCTTGTCCGTGAGCGGAGAATGCAGCGTCACGATATCGCTTTCGTCCAGCAAACGGTCCATCGTCGCATATTCGAAGCCCAAAAGGTCGGCCAGAAACGGATCTCGGCGAACGTCAAACGCAAGCACGCGCATGCCAAACCCGCGCGCGATGCGAATCACGTGCAGCCCAATGTGCCCCGCGCCGATCACGCCGATCGTCTTGCCCTGCAGATCAAATCCCGTCAGCTCCGCGAGGTCCACGCGGCCGCTGCGCACCTGGAGGACCGACTGGTGCACTTTCCGTGACAGCATGAGCAAGAGCGCCATGGTGTGCTCGGCCACGGTATTCTCTCCATAGGAGGGCACGTTCGATACGGCAATGCCGCGGCTCCTGCAGGCCTCCACGTCGATGTGATCGAATCCGGTCGAGCGCGTGGCGATGAACTTGAGTTCCGGCAGCGCGTCCAGCACTTCGCGCGTCACATGGGAATAAATGAACACGGAAAGCGCCTGGAGACCTCGCACCTCTTCCGCCGGAGCCGTCAAAACTCCGGGTGCAAAATAGACTATGTCGGAAGGCAATCGCTCCGCCAGGTACGCCCGCTCCCAGTCTTTGACCTCGAAGAAGGCAACGTACATCGCGTCAGCCCACAACCAAGTTGACGAGTTTGTCCGGCACAGTCACTACCTTTATTACGCGCTGGCCGTTCAGAAGTTGCGCGATTTTCGGATCGGCCAGAACGAGCTTCGCCAGGGCCTCCTTGTCGAGCCCCGCCTCGACGAGCATTCTCCCTTTCACGCGGCCGTTTACCTGCACCACGATCTCCACCTGATCTTCCGCGGCCAGCTCGGGAATGAACTTCGGCCATGCGGCATGCGCCAGCGTGTCCCGCGTGTGGCCGAGAATTTCCCAAAGCTCCTCGGCGAGATGCGGCACCATGGGATTGAGCATCATGATCAGCAACTCGAAGACTTCTTTCGCGATTTCTGGGCGCACGCCCTCCTCGAGCGGCTCCTGCGCCTGAATTTCGTTAACGAGTTCCATGAGCAGTGCGGTGGCGCTATTGAAATGCCAGCGCGTCTCGAAATCGTGCGTGACGCGCCTCAGCACTTGATGCGCCTTGCGCAGCAGAGCCTTTTCCTTCGACGTCGCCGAACCGAGCGAATTCGCCGCCCCTCTTCCCACTTGCACTTTATTCAACCATTCGGCGTGCTTGGACACGAGCCGGTACACCCGCTGCAGGAAACGCGCGCATCCTTCGATCGCCTGCTCGCTCCATTCCAGGTCTTTTTCCGGCGGTGCGGCGAACAGCGTGTAGAGGCGGCCTGTATCGCAGCCGTATTGCTGCGCCATCTCTTCGGCGCCGACGACGTTGCCCTTCGATTTCGACATCGCCATTCCGCCCTTCAGCACCATCCCTTGCGTAAAGAGCCTCTCCACCGGCTCGGTGTGGTTGACCAGACCCAGATCGCGCATCACCTTGCAGAAAAATCGTGTGTACAGCAGATGCAGGATGGCATGCGTGATCCCGCCAATATACTGGTCCACGGGAAGCCAGTAGCGGACCAGGGCCGGATCGAACGGGGCCTTGCCGTTGTGCGGGTCGGCATAGCGGTAGAAATACCAGGACGAATCGATGAAGGTGTCCATCGTGTCCGTTTCGCGCCGCGCCGCGCCGCCGCACTTCGGACACTTCACGTTCACGAATTCCGGCACGCTTGCCAGCGGCGACTCGCCCAGCCCGGAAAATTTCGCCATCGGCGGAAGAACCACGGGCAAATCCTTGTCGGGGACGGACACCAGCCCGCACTTCGCGCAGTAGAGCACGGGAATCGGAGTGCCCCAGTAGCGCTGCCGCGAAATGCCCCAATCCTTCAGCCGAAAAATAATTTCGCCTTTGCCGAATCCGCGCGCCTCGGCGTCCGCCGACATTTTTTCGATTGCTTTGTCCGAAGCGAAACCCGAGTACGGTCCCGAATTCACGAGCTTGCCGTATTCGACAAACGCCGCACCCAGCGTATCCGGCGTCAGCGGTT
>JBGQJJ010000201.1:0-3528 GCA_041498955.1 Terriglobia bacterium | reverse complement strand
GGGGAATACGTCCGCCTGAAAAAGTCGGGGCAGAATTTCACGGGGCTGTGCCCGTTCCATTCCGAGAAGACGCCGTCGTTCTCCGTGAGCCAGACTAAGCAGTTCTATTATTGCTTTGGGTGCGGCGCGGGCGGCGACGTGTTCAAGTTCGTGATGGAGATGGACAAGATTACGTTCCCGGAGTCGGTGCGCGCCGTCGCGGAAAAATGCGGCATCGCGATTCCGCGCGCGCGGGAACGCACGCCCGAGGAGCGCCAGGAAAATCAGCAGCGCACTTCGCTCGTGGAATTGCATCGCGAAGCGGCGGCGTTTTTCGTGCAGCAGCTAAACGCAACACCGGAAGGCCGCGCGGCGAAAGCGTATCTGCTCGACCGCGGCCTCGACTCCGATGCCATGGCGCGCTTCGGCATCGGCTTCGCCCCATCGGGCGGAGAAGCACTGCTGCGCGCGTTCAAGCAAAAATATCCGGAGAAGGCGCTCGAAGTTTCCGGCCTGTTCAGCCGCGACCAGAACGGCCGTCTATTCGACCGTTTCCGCCGCCGCGTGATGTTTCCCATCGCCAACGATTCGGGAAAGATCGTTGCGTTTGGAGGCCGCGCGCTGGGCGACGACCTGCCGAAATATCTGAACTCGCCCGAGACGCCCATCTACACGAAAAGCAATATTCTTTATCATCTCGACCGCGCCAAGGAAGCGCTGCGCCAGGCCGACTTCGCTGTGCTGGTCGAGGGCTACATGGACGCGATTGCCGTGGCGCGCGCGGGAGTCTCGAACGTCGTCGCCAGCTGCGGCACGAGCCTCACCGAGCCGCAGGTAAAACTCCTGAACCGTTTCACGCGCCGCATCATCGTCAACTACGATCCGGACACGGCAGGACAAGCCGCAACCGAACGCTCTCTCGCCATCCTTCTCGAGCAAGGCGCCGAAGTGCGCGTGCTTGCCCTCCCCGGCGGCAAGGACCCGGACAGCTTCATCCGATCCGAAGGCGCCGCGGCCTACACGAAATTGTTGAACGAAGCGCCGCCGTATGTCGATTATCTGATTTCGCGCGCCCGCAAGATGGACATGTCCACGGCGGAGGGAAAACTTCGCGCGGTAAATTTCCTCATGCCTTACGTGCAGCGCATTCCGGACCGCATCCTGCGCTCGGAATGGGCGACGCGCATCGCGCAGCAGCTGCGCATCGAGGAGCCGGTGCTGCGCGAATCGATGCGCAAGGCGGCCAGCGAGCGCCGCAGCGAAGTGAAGGCCCGCCCGGAACTCGTGAGCCGCGTGGGCAAACCCGCCGAGCGGCGCCTCGTGCAGATGCTGATCGAAGCGGAAGACTTTCGCTCGCAGCTCGCCGAGGAAATCCGCGCCGGGGAGCTGCACCGCGGCCTGGAAAGCGAGCGCATCTTCGGCGTGTTGATTGAGGCCTGCGCAACAGGCGTCCGGCCGGACGCGGCCAAGCTGGCCCTGGCGCTGGAGGACCGCGACCGCCGGCTGCTGTTCGAAATCGCGTTCGAATCCGCAGCCCCGCCCACCTGGGAAGAAGCGGAAAGCTGCCTGGCGGTCTTACGCCGCCGCCGCGCCGAAGAGGAATTGTCCGCCGTCCAAAAACAGATCGAGTCCTTTGCAGCCGCCGCCGGCGCAGGAGCGGGCGGGGAACTCAGGCGTCTTCTGGAACGCAAGCAAGAGCTACGTCGGCGGCTGGACCCTCCGGCCCACTAGTTCGCTTTTTTTCGAATGTTTTAGTGGCACACGCTTCAGCCTGTGGGGTTTGACTTTTCGGGAGAGAAGAAAAGTCAAACCCCACAGGCTGAAGCGTGTGCCACAAAAAGCCCCGACGTTTGCCGTCGTTCTATTGATTAATACCCGATAAACAAAAGAGTTGACGCCTTTGCCTGCGTCCATATAAATAACTTGATCCGGTTTCGCCTCGGTGGCAACGTAACGCTGGAATGGCAAGTAGCATCTAAATGGGCGTGGGGACCTCCCTTGCGAAATCCGGATGCATGTGGAGCCGAATGCATCGTTTGCGAGGCCAAGAATCACCTCACCGATGCGCATGCAGGGTCATTTTGCGCACGAGTTGCGAAACTAAAGTTTCGGCGGTTGCGGATTTTGCCGATAGTTGATTTGGGACCTGTTTAGCAATTCTGCGTCGGTGTAAGGGCTGCTTCTCGCATTCTTTTTGGAGGACTCCTTTGGCGCTGGCTATTGAAGAGAAATACGACCAGGTACGGCAGCTCATTGCCATGGGCAAGGAGCGCGGGTATCTGCTCTATGACGAAGTAAACGACATTCTGCCCGCCGAAGTGCATTCCTCGGAGGAGATTGACGACCTTCTCTCCACCTTTGAGAAATACGGAATCGATATTTACGAAGACCTGGCCGCGGCAAAGGCCGCCCGCGCCACCGCCGATCCCACCGTAGCCGAAGCCCCTGAAATCGAATCCAAGGACGAACTTCCCGTTGCGGAAGACTCGAGCGAACTCGACCTCACGCCGGGAATGCTCGAAAAGACGAACGACCCGGTTCGCATGTACCTGCGCGAAATGGGCACCGTGCCGCTGTTGACGCGCGAGGGCGAAGTGGCCATCGCCAAGCGCATCGAGCGCGGGCAACTGCTCGTCCTCAAAACGATTACGCGCTCCCCGATTATCCTGAAAGAATTGCTGACGATCGGAGACGACCTCCGCAAGGGCACCCGTTCGATCAAGGAAATCGTCCAGTTCGACGACGAAGAGCTGACCGAAGAAAAAATCGAAAACAAGACCAAGAAAACGCTCAAGGTTCTCGACAAGATCGCGAAGCTGTACCACGAGTGCCTACGGGAAGCCGTAAAGCTCGAGCGGATGACGAAGTCGAAGAAGCGCCCGTACCTGCGCGCGAAGTATCACGTTTCCCGCTTGCGCATTGAGATGTCGCAACTGGCGCGCTCGATCGAGTTCCACCTGTTCGAGAAGAAGCGGCTCATCGAAAAAATCCGCCACACCGTCGAGCGGCTGCAGTCCCTCGAACGCGAGGCCGGCAAGCTCGAGCGCCGCGCCGACGCCTCCAAGGGCGACCACGCAGCCGAAGCGCGCAAGGAACTCCGCACGCGCCGCACCGAGCTGCGCGAAATCGAAGTTTCCAGCGAGACGGGCCTCACCGACTTGAAGCGCATGCTTCAGGTGATACTTCGGGGAGAAGCCGAAGCCGAACAAGCCAAAAAAGAATTGATCGAGGCCAACCTCCGCCTCGTTGTTTCCATCGCCAAAAAATACACCAATCGCGGGTTGCAGTTCCTGGACCTGATTCAGGAAGGCAACATCGGCCTGATGAAGGCCGTGGACAAATTCGAGTGGCGCCGCGGCTACAAATTCTCCACCTATGCCACGTGGTGGATCCGCCAGGCCATCACCCGCGCCATCGCCGACCAGGCCCGCACCATCCGCATCCCGGTGCACATGATCGAAACGATCAACAAACTGGTTCGCACCAGCCGCCAGCTCGTTCAGGAACTCGGCCGCGAGCCTACCTCCGAAGAAATTGCCAAGCGCATGG
>JBGQJJ010000200.1:0-3541 GCA_041498955.1 Terriglobia bacterium | reverse complement strand
GGATGGCTGCCGTCAGCCGAGAGGCCTTCGATGGTGGTGACTTTCTTGCCCGCGACGCTGGAAATCGCGGTGATGCACGAGCGCGTGGCTTCGCCGTTGATGTGCACGGTGCACGCTCCGCAGAGCGCCATGCCGCAGCCGAACTTCGTGCCGGTCATGTTCAGCGTGTCGCGAAGCACCCACAGCAGGGGCATATCGGGGCTGACGTCGACGGATTGTGCTTTGCCGTTCAAGGTGAAACTGATGGCCATGGAGCCCTCCCTCTAGCAGACAGATATCCTACAACAAGTCGGTGTATGGATGAAAATCCGCCTAAAGTCGTTCAGACCGGGCGCAAATCCGCGGGGCGGATCGGCAGCCTCCGGACGCGCTTGCCGGTGGCCGCGAAAATGGCATTGCCGAGCGCCGCGGCGATGGGCGGCACACCGGGCTCTCCACAGCCGCCGGGCGGATCGCTGCTCGGCACGATGTGCACATCGATTTCCGCCGGGGCATCGCTCATGCGCAACACTTCGTAGTCGTGGAAATTGCTTTGTTCGACGCGCCCGTGATTTACGGTGATGGCGCTCTTCAAGGTTTGCGCAAGGCCGAAATTGATGGCGCCTTCCATCTGCGCTTTCACGCCGAGAGGATTTACGGCGATGCCGCAATCGATGGCGCAGACCACGCGATGGATTCGAATGCTGCCGGTCGCTGCGTCACAGGAAACTTCGGCGACTTGCGCGACGTAGCTGCCCCAGCCAAACGCCGCGGCGATGCCGCGGCCTCGGCCTGCAGGAAGTGGTTGATGCCAATTCGATTTTTCGGCGGCGAGTTCAATGACACCCCGGCGGCGGCCGACATCAATGCTTCCTTGATTTCCCAAGTCTATCTTCCGCGAAGAGCCAAGCGTGGAGAGCAGGAATTCAACGGGGTCCCGGCCGGCGGCGCGGGCGGCCTCATCGAAGAAACTCGAGAGCGCGAACTGATTTCCAGAACTGTCGACGGAGCGCCAGTAACCGACGGGCATGCCGGATTCGGCGACAGCGAATTCGAGCCGGAAATTTGGAATAAAAAGAGCCGGAAAGTCGAGGGAGTCGACCTGGGCCGCGGCTTGAGGTGAAATGGCAGTGCCGTTATAAAAGGTTTCGATGGATGGCGAAGAGCCGCGGTGGCGCCAGGCGATCAGCTTGCCACGATTGTCCAAGCCAGCGTGCAAGGCGTGGTACGCGGCCGGACGATAAAAATCGTGGCGGATGTCGTCTTCGCGCGTCCAGACGACCTGCACCGGCGCACCGGCGTCACGCGAGATAAGCGCCGCTTCGACCGCGTAGTCCTGGATCAGGCGGCGTCCGAAGCCTCCACCGATAAACGTCACGTGCACCTTGACGCGCTTGCGCGGGATGCCCAGGACTTTGGCTACGGATTCCGCGGCTGCTCCGGGGACTTGCGTTGGCGCCCAGAGTTCGCATTCACCGTCGCGCACGTGGGCGGTGCAATTCATCGGCTCCATGGTAGCGTGCGCGAGGAAAGGAACTTCGTAAATAGCTTCGAGCTTCTTTGCTGCTGCGGCATGAGCCTTCTCGAAGTCACCGTCGTTGCGGATGACGGGGCAGGGCTCGGAAGCGAGATGGAGCATTTTTTCGCGGAAGCTGGAGGTGCTTTCGAGAGCTAAAGGAGTTTCGTTCCATTCCACCTTGAGAAGTTTTCGGGCTTGCATGGCAGCCCACGTTGAATCGGCGACGACGGCGACGCCTGAGCAGGTGTAATTGCGGCTGCCGGGTCCTGAGGTTTCGCCGAATTGATGCGTGAGGTGGGCGGGCTTGACTTCAAAAACAGCGCGGACGTGCGGAGAGGATTTGACTTCATCCGCATTAAAGCTGCGCGGCGTGCCGCCGTAGACCGGACAGCGCTCTACGGAGGCAATGAGCATTCCCGGAACACGAACGTCAATGCCGAATCGCGCGGTGCCATTCACTTTTTGCGGCGTGTCCGTACGCAGGGTCGCTTTCCCGACGAGCCGAAAATCGGAAGGTTTTTTCAATGGGGGATCGGCTGGGGGTTGCAAGGCTGCTGCGCCAGCGAGAAGTTGTGAGTAAGCCAGACTTCTACTTGTCCCCGGATGAATGACCGAGCCATTGTCCGCGTGACATTCGGAATGGGCGACGTTCCATTCGATGGCCGCCGCGGAGATCAGCATCTCGCGCGCGGCAGCGCCAGCTTTGCGCAGATTGTCGTAGGAAGTGCGAACGCTGCCGCTGCCGCCGGTGAGTTGATCGCCAAATTTCGGGTCGAGGTCGGCTTGGACAACTTGAACGCGGCGCCAGTCGCAGGAAAGTTCCTCGGCAACGATCATCGGGAGCGATGTGCGAACGCCTTGGCCCATCTCGGATTTGCTGCACCAAATCTTCACATCGCCGTCTGGCGATACTTCCAGCCACGCGTTCGGTGAAAACGATGCGGTTGCAGAAGGGTTTGAGCTTTTGGGAGTTTGCGGACTACCGGAAAAATCGAAGGGCAAGAGCAGGCTTGCGCCGGCCGCAGAGGAGGTCTTCAGGAAAAGACGGCGCGTGACATTTGACGACAAGTGCACAACCCCCAACAAATCAGACGCCCCGTTTTGTGAGGCGTGAGCAAGCTCAATTGCCCTCTGCCGGGGCCGGCCGGGGCGGAGCTTTGGGAGCTTTTGGCGGGGTTTCCGGCTCGACGCCACGCCAGCCGACCGGCCGCCCGCTCACCGCTTCCTTCACGGAGCGGAAGAGCACCACGTACATCAATTGACGGTAGTAGAAGCGCTGCAACAACACGGGAATGAGCAGGGTCCAGTCTTCCTTGCGCTCCAGGGCAAAGGCCACCATGCAGGTGAGTATGTCAATGAGCAGGAAGCCGACGAAGAAGAAGAGGGATTTCTCGACGTCGGAAGTGGTCCAGAGTTGCGGCAGCCGTGTCACGCGGAACTGCGCCAGTCCCCAGAGGAGCAACGAGCCGAAGAACATCAAATCGATAACCGGTGAAATGAGGGGCAATACGAGCTGAAATACAAAGATGTTGGGCAGCGCGATCCAGCCGAGCGTTCCGTATTTTGGGCGCAGCAGCGTATCGCCATGCTTCCAAAAGGATTGCAGCGTGCCGAAGGTCCAGCGGAAGCGCTGGCGGATCAGTTGCCCGGCTGTTTCCGGGGCTTCCGTCCAGGCGATGGCTTCTTCATCGTAGCTGACGCGCCATCCTAGGCGGCGAATGGCGATGGTCAGATCAGCGTCTTCCGCAACGGTATCCGCCGTGATGCCGCCCGCGGCTTCAATGGCTTTCTTGCGCCACGCACCGAGCGCGCCCGGCACGACGGTAATGCAATTCAACAGATGAAACGCGCGCTTCTCCATGTTCTGGCTGGTGATGTACTCCAGCGCTTGCCAGCGCGTGAGCCAGCGCGAACGGTTGCCGACCTTCACGTTGCCCGCGACCGCGCCGACGGTGGGATTCGAAAAGTGGCGGACCAGTTTGCTGATGGCGTCGGACTCGATTTCCGTGTCCGCATCGATGGTCACGACAATTTCGGTATCCG
>JBGQJJ010000199.1:0-3566 GCA_041498955.1 Terriglobia bacterium | reverse complement strand
CTCGATGGAAAGAACCCCGGGAAGATCGCGTTTATTGAGCTGCAGGACGTAGGGAATCGTATGGAAGTCGAGCTTGTGTTCCTTGAGGTGTTCGCGCAGATTCTCAAGCGTTTCCAGATTTGCGTCGAGCCGTTCTTCCTGCGAATCCGCGACGAAGACCACGCCATCGGCGCCCTTCAAGATCAACTTGCGGCTGGCTTCATAGAACACCTGGCCGGGAACGGTGTAGAGATGAATTCGCGTTTTGAATCCGCGCACGGTGCCCAGGTCGATCGGCAGAAAATCGAAAAAAAGCGTGCGGTCGGTTTCCGTCGCCAGGGAAATCATCTTGCCCTTTTGCGCGGTCCCGGTGTGGTCGTAGATCCACTGCAGATTGGCTGTCTTACCGCCCAGACCCGGGCCGTAGTACACCAACTTGCAATTAATTTCGCGAGCAGGAAAATTAATAAAAGGCACAGTTGTCCGGGCGTACCGGGTCCTCTTTTATAACACACGCCTGAAAGCAGGCCAATCCTCAAACCGGGGAATGTTGCTCGCCAGGCATTAGATGGGGCCCAGCAGCCCGCTGCGCGTTCCGCGGCATGCCCCAAGGAGAGGGTTTCAAGGAGATCGGGTTGATTGGGTTCCATGCTGGGGGATATGCGCTATCCAGCTCGCGTGGGTCCTTTCACATCTTTTCGGAGGACTCCGGCGATTCCTGGATGCCAATGATAATGCCAAGATTTTTGGCTGCTGAAAATAAAGGGCCTTGGTCTATACTCTTGTGCTCAATCACATATAGAGGAGAATCCCGCATATGAAAGGTTTCGTAGTCGGTGTCCTGGTCGGAGTCGTGCTCTTCGCCGGCGGCCTTTATTATTACTTTGTTTCGGGAACGGCTCCCGCGGCAGTTGCCGATCCGCCCATGATGATGGAGCGGAAGATGGCGAGCCGGTCGCTTAATGCGCACATCGATAAGGCGAATATTCCGGCGCCTCCGATCCAACCGAGTGAAGAGAACTATGTGGTCGCCGCCAAGCTGTATAAGGACCAGTGCGCCGGGTGCCATGGCTTGCCGGACCAGCCGCCTCCCGCGATTGCAGGCAATATGTTTCCCGACGCGACGCTGATGTTCAAGGGCAAGGGCGTGACGGACGATCCTCCGCAGGAGAACTACTGGAAGGTAAAGAATGGAATCCGGTTGACCGGAATGCCAACCTTCAAGGGCATATTGGATGACACGCAAATGTGGCAACTGGCGCTTTTCGTTTCCAACGCGGATAAACTTCCAGACGCCGCAAAAAAGATGTTGGCTCCTGAGCCGCCTCCTGCCGCCGCGATTCCCGCACCGCCGCCGACACCGTCAAAGGCTCCTGCCGCAAAGAAGAAGTAGTTCGTGGCTCCGGGGGAAGCGCAATTCGAGCACTTTTCCCCGAAACCCGCGCAGTTGCGTTGACGATGGAGGAGACCTCTGTTAGACTGCGAAAAATGGCACGGACTGGAAAACCGACAAAACGCGCAAGACATGGGGCCGCCGCTCCATCCAGAAGCCGTAAAATATTGAAAAGTAAGGAAGATAGCAAAATCGCGGCGCACGCCGAAGCGGTTCGCCAGATGGTGGACCCCCTCTTCGAACAGCAACTAAAAACTTACGAAGTGGCCGTCCAGCATTTCCACCAACAAAAATTTGCGAAGGCGAAAGAGTTGCTCGAAAAGGTCCAGGCGGGCCCGAGCAAGGAATTGGCGGATCGTGCGCGGATTCATCTCCGCATTGTTGAGCAGCGCGCGGCCAAACAGCCCGCTCCCTCCGCGCGCACCCCGGAAGATCATTATCAGGCGGGCGTGGCCATGATGAATCTGGGACGCTGGGACGAGGCGCGCGAGCATCTGCTGCGCGCGCGCAAGCTGGCGCCCAAGGCCGATTACGTTTTCTACGCGATGGCGGCCCTGGATTGTCTGACCGGGGAAGCCGAATCGGCGATGGAAAATTTAAAGGTCGCGATTCAGTTGCGCCCCGAAAACCGCTACCACGCCCGCAACGACGAAGATTTCGCGTTTCTGCAGGAAGATCCCCGCTTTACCGAATTGCTCTACCCCGAGCGCGAAGCCTCCGGCGCCTGAACCCAGATGTGCTGCAACCTCGCTCCATAGCGATGCCATCCCGATGAAAAAAAGAATACGAAAACTCGCCGCGGGCTCCGGTGGAGTGCGTGTGGTCGCGATCGGCGGTGGCACCGGGCTTTCGATCCTGTTGCGAGGGCTGAAGCACAATGTCGCGCGCCGGCGGCAGGAATCGGAGCGCCATCCGATCAGCGACCTCGCCGCGATTGTCACGGTCACCGATGACGGGGGAAGCTCGGGCCGGCTGCGGCGGGAATATCGCGTTCTCCCGCCGGGCGACATTCGCAATTGCATGGTGGCGCTCTCTCAGGATGAAGCTCTGCTCGGGCGTCTGTTTCAATACCGGTTCCATGCGGGCCGCGGTTTGCGGGGACACAGTTTCGGAAATCTATTCCTCACGGCCCTCAGCCACGTGACGGGCGATTTTGCCGAAGCCGTTCGCGTCAGCGGAGAGGTTCTGGCCATCCGGGGACGAATTTTTCCAACCACGCTCGAGAATGTTTCGCTGGAAGCGGTGATGACGGATGGGAAAGTTGTCCTGGGAGAAACGCGCATCGCAAAAAGCGGGAAAAAAATCCGGCGCCTGAGCCTGCGTCCTCGCCGCGTCCGCCCGCTTCCCGAAGTGCTGGCGGCGATCAACCATGCGAATCTGATTTTAATCGGCCCCGGTTCTCTCTACACCAGCATCCTGCCGAATCTCCTGGTTTCGGGCGTCGCCGAAGCGATTGAGAAATCCCGCGCGACGCGGGTTTACGTTGCGAATCTGATGACCCAGCCGGGAGAGACCGACGGATATTCGCTCGCCGACCACGTGCGCGTCATTTACAGCCACACGCGGCGCAAGCTTTTCGACTGGGTTGTCGCGAGCAATCAGCCCATCTCTCCGGAAGTGGCGCAACGATACAGCAGGCGCGGCGCCGAGCCGGTGCGCGTGGATATGCAAGACCTGCAACGCTTGGGTGTGCGCTGCTTGCTCGACAATTTGCTCGAGGAGCACGGCGTCGTGCGCCATAACGCGGCTCGTCTTTCGCGGCTCCTGATCGAGGAATTTGTCGAGCGCCGCCCACCCATTCACTGAACCACATCCACCGCTCGCGAGATCCTATTCCTTTCCTTGCGCCGCGCGCGGTTTGGTTCGTATACTGGCCACGGCTGGCCTTGCATCCCAAATATTTTTGGGAGGATGGGCTGGCGTCCATGCGTGGGGGTTGCCCGCCAGGTTGCGAATGCAGCCCGGCTGGTTTAAGAGGAGCGTTTTCCATGGCCACGCTTGCGGTACACAACGAATTCAACGTTTACGAATCCGCCGATGCGCGCTTTGAAGCGGCCGCGCGAAAATTGGGGCTTGAAGAGGGCCTGTACCGCTTCTTGAAATATCCGAACAAGGAAATCACCGTCTACATTCCGGTGATACTCGATAGCGGCCACTTGGAAGTGTTCATCGGTCACCGCGTGCACCATTCCAT
>JBGQJJ010000198.1:0-3590 GCA_041498955.1 Terriglobia bacterium | reverse complement strand
GGAAGACGGCCCCGGCGCAAGCGGCACCTCTATCCAGGGCGGTGTGAGCCGCCGGGTTAAAGCGGGCGACGTGGTCGTGCGGGTTGACCCCGACCGGTTGCGGGCTCCCAAGTGAATCGCGATTCAGTAGGACAGGCTTCAGCCTGTCTGGTTTTCGTTTGCCGCTGCATCACGAAAGCGACAGGCTGAAGCCTGTCCTACTTCCTAAACCAGGACCGGCTTCGGGACGCCATTGATCGTCTTCAGAATGCGGGAAACTATCTGGTAGGGATCGCCTTCCGAGTTCGGGCGGCGATCTTCCAGATAGCCCTTGTAACCGTTCTTGATGAAGTGAATCGGCATCCGGACCGAAGCGCCACGGTCGGAGAGCCCGTAGCTGAACTTGTCAATGGCTTGCGTTTCGTGCAGACCCGTCAAACGCAGATGGTTATCTGGGCCATACACGGCGATGTGCTCGCCGACGTTGTCAGAGAACGCCTTCATGACGGCTTCAAAATATTCCTTGCCGCCTTCTTCGCGGATGTATTTTGTCGAGAAGTTGCAGTGCATGCCGGAACCATTCCAGTCGCCCTTGATGGGTTTGCAATGCAATACCATATCCACTTCGTATTTCTCACAGAGTCGCATCATCAAGTAGCGAGCGGTCCAGGTGTCATCCGCGGCTTTGGCGGAGCCTTTGGCGAAGATCTGGAATTCCCACTGGCCTTTGGCGACTTCCGCGTTGATGCCTTCATGATTGATCCCGGCGGCTAGACACAGCTCCAGGTGTTCTTCGACGATTTTACGGGCCAGGCTGCCCATGTATTTGTAGCCGACGCCGCAGTAGTATGGGCCCTGGGGAGTGGTAGGGTGGCCGTCCTTCGGGAAGCCGAGTGGGCGCCCATCTTGATAGAGGAAATATTCCTGCTCAAAACCAATCCACAAGTCAGGGTCGTTCTCGATCGTAGCGCGTGCGTTGCTGTGATGCGGGGTGCCATCGGCGTTCAGGACTTCGCTAAGGACGATATAAGCGTCCTTGCGGCTTGCATCAGGATACAAAGCCACGGGTTTTAGCACGCAGTCGGAGCTTTTGCCCTCGGCCTGCATGGTGGAACTTCCGTCAAAACCCCAATTCGGTAATTCCGCAAGGGCGGGCGGATGGTCAAATGTCTTGATTTGGGTTTTGCCGCGCAGTTCAGGTACGGGCTTTTTGCCGTCAAGCCAGATATATTCGAGTTTGTATTTCGTCATAGTATTTCGTGGATCTCCTTATTAAGACCTGTAAAGATTAGGTTCCTTTGACAGCGCTACGCGAACCAGTTGCAGTTCAGCGAACAGACAGAGTACCGTGTGGATCTCATACCGTCCAATCGAAGAAATCTCTCGGTAGGTTCTCTTTTTGTGATGTGATGAGGGGAAGAGTGGCACAGGCTTCAGCCTGTGGGGTTTAGTCCTTGCAAGGACCAAAACCCACAGGCTGAAGCCTGTGCTACTTGACCTGTGGATAGGTTAGTTTATAAGTGACTCCATTTAGTGTAAGCTTTTTCGCTCCATCAACGAGGTCATGATGAATCGTGTAACCGCCATCCTTCCGGCAGCGGGGCTAGGGACCCGAATGGGCGCCGACACGCCGAAGCAGTTTCTCTCGCTCGACGGCGTGCCCGTGCTGCTCTTCACGCTGCGGCGCCTCGCGGCCTGCCCTGCGATCACGGACTTCGTCATCGCCACGCGAGCCGAGGAAATTGATTCCGTGGCGGCCAGCGTCGCGTCGGAAAATCTTGGCCGGCCCGTTCATGTGGTTCGCGGAGGCGATACGCGGCAGGATTCCGTCGCCAACGCGCTCGCGGAAGTCCCCTCCGAGGCCGACTTGATTCTGGTGCACGACGCGGTCCGGCCCCTCGTAACCCTCAGCCAGATCGAACGCGTGATCGCGGAGGCGGAAGCCTGCGACGCGGCCATCCTTGGAATTCCGGCGATGGACACGGTGAAGGAAGTGAAGCGCGCAAGTCTGCCGAACGACGTCGCCCTCATCACGGCCACGATTCCACGCGAACGCGTGGTGCTGGCGCAGACTCCGCAAGTGTTCCGCTCCTCCTTGCTTCTCGAGGCGTTCGGGCGCGCGCGCCAGGACGGAGTGACAGCTTCGGACGAAGCGGGCCTGGTCGAGCGCATAGGGCGCGACGTCCACGTCGTCGTCGGGTCCGAGCGCAACCTGAAGATCACTCGCCCGGGCGATATGGAGCTTGCCGAATTTTATCTCCGCCAGGAGCGCGCGGGCCAATGACCCGCGCGGGGATCGGATACGACCTGCATCGCCTCGCCGAAGGGCGAAAGCTGATCCTCGGCGGCATTGAACTCCCATTTCCAAAAGGGCCGGTCGGCCACTCCGATGGCGACGCGCTGGCGCACGCCTTGTGCGACGCCCTCCTGGGCGCGGCGGGGCTCGGCGACATCGGCACGCATTTTCCCGACACGGATCCGAAGTGGAAGGACGTGTCCAGCCTGCGATTTCTGGAGCACATTCGCGATCTCCTCGCCAAACACAACTTTCGCATCGTGCACATCGACGCGATTGTGATCGCGGAAAAGCCGAAACTCGGTCCGCACTTTCCGGCCATGCGAGAGGCGCTGTCGAAGTCGCTGAGCATCGCTCCCTCCATGATCAATTTGAAAGCGAAGACCAACGAATCCGTCGACGCGATCGGCCGCGGCGAAGCGATTGCCGCGCAAGCCATCGCCACGCTCGATCGCTGACCCTGCGGCACACTGATCGATTCTTGATTTCCGAATCGACGACAGGGATTAGTTCCCGTAGTAATCTGCTTGCCTCCTTTTAGAGAGTCCCGGAGGGACGGCGGATCGTAGCCCACCGCGTGAGCGGTGGGAAACCGTCAAGACCATAACGGAGAAGCCCCGGCAGGGGCGAAACATTCAGCGCGTCGCTGACCGATAATTTCCCGCCGGGGAAATCCGTTCACGCTCGAATTTTCAAATTTTGCTCCGCCCTCGACTAAAAGGAGATACCGTTCGACATGGATCGTCTTACCGGAATCCACGCGGTTCGCGAAGCGCTGGAAGCAAACCGCCCGCTCGATTCGCTGCTGGTTGCCAAGGGCACGCATGGCAACCGGATCGAGGAACTGGTGCGGCTCGCGCGCAAGCAGGACGTGCCCGTGCGCTTTGAAGAGCGCATTCAGGTCGATCGCGCCGCGGGAACGCGCGAACATCAGGGCGTGGTCGCGTTCGTTTCTTCCACGCCGGCCGCGAGTTTTTTCGATCTGGTGAAACCGCGCCCGGCGGGGAGCGCTCCGGGATTGCTGGTCCTGCTGGACGGCGTCGAAGATCCGCAAAACCTTGGCGCCGTTGTTCGCACTTCGCTTGCGGCCGGAGCGCAGGGCGTCGTCATTCCCGAGCGCCGCGCCGCCGGGCTTACGGAAACCGTGGCGCGCGCATCGGCCGGAGCGCTCGCGCACTTGCCCGTGGCGCGTGTCACGAATCTTTCCCGCGCGATGGAAGAAATGAAGCAAGCGGGCTTTTGGCTTGTCGGACTCGACGAGCGCGCCGAACAGCTCCACACCGAAGTGGATTTCAAAGTTCCGGTAGGAATTGTC
>JBGQJJ010000197.1:0-3626 GCA_041498955.1 Terriglobia bacterium | reverse complement strand
GCCGGCTGATCGAAATCCAGTGCTACCGCGGACTGCGGCACCGTCGCAATCTTCCCGTGCGCGGCCAGCGCACGCACACGAATGCGCGCACACGCAAAGGACCGCGGAAGGGCGCCGTCGCGGCAAAGAAGAAGGTTGCCGCGCGCAAGTAAAGTTTTGAAGCAGACAGGACCAGATCCGAAGGAATCAGCAGGTTTCAAGCGAGGGTACTGACTTGGCAAAAGAACCGCAGCAGGACGCCGGCGTACAGGCGCCGGCAAAATCGACGAAGAAGAAAAAGGAATTCAAGAAGAAGCGGGAGAAGCGCGTGGTCCCGCACGGCGTGGCGCACATCCAGGCCACGTTCAACAACACGATCGTCACGATCTGCGGGCCGGATGGACGCACGGTATCGTGGTCTTCCGCCGGATCGATCGGCTTCAAGGGATCGCGCAAGGGCACGCCCTATGCGGCCCAGCAGGCGTCGATCTCCGCCGCGGGAGTGGCGCGCGACCAGTACGGCATGAAATCGATCGAAGTGCGCGTGAAGGGCCCGGGCTCGGGACGCGAGTCCGCCGTGCGCGCGCTCGCTTCGGCCGGATTGCACATCGTGCATATCAAGGACGTGACGCCGATTCCGCACAACGGCTGCCGTCCGCCCAAGCGCCGCCGCGTCTGACGCTCTTTAGTAGGACAGGCACTCTTGCCTGTCCGCTGTCAGCAGCACCCGGGCTGAGTGCAACGCCAAGAACGATTGATCAGCAAGGTTTTTTCACGAGTTCTTAAAGCAAGAGAGAAGGAGAAACGAATTTGGCGCGTCATCGAGAAGCGGTTTGCCGGCTCTGCCGCAGGGAAGGGCAGAAGCTGTTCTTAAAAGGCCTGCGTTGTTTTACGGAGAAGTGCGCCATCGAAAAGCGCAACTTCGTTCCGGGACAGCACGGCCAGTCGCGTCGCGTGAAGAAGCTCGCCGGCTACGGCCTGCAATTGCGCGAAAAGCAGAAGGTCAAGCGCACCTACGGACTCCTGGAGCGGCAATTCCGCAACTACGTGGAAAAGTCCGAGCGCGCGCAGGGCCCCACGGGCGAGAACCTCATCGTCATGCTCGAGCGGCGTCTGGACAACGCGGTGTGGCGCGCGGGCTTCGCCAGTTCCCGCTCCCAGGCGCGTCAGATCGTTCTGCACGGGCACGTTCTCATCAACGGGAAGAAGGTCAACATTCCCTCCTACCTGGTGGACGTCGGCGAGGAAATCGCTCTCAAGGACAAAATGCACCAGAACGCCATGGTGCTCGAAGCGCGCAACGTCGCGCAGAGCCAGAACGCGGTGCCGTGGCTGGAAATCGACCGCGACACGTTCAAGGCGCGTGTGGCCGCGCTGCCGAAGCGCGAAAACGTGCAGACGCCGCCCATCACCGAGCAACTCATCGTCGAGCTGTACTCGAAGTAGGGACGAAAGAGTCAAGAGAGAAACGCGCGAACGGCGCAGAAGATTTCAAATCTCAAATTTGAAATTTCAATTCCGAGATTTCTGGTTCCGGACCGAGATTCGATGGCCCCGCATCCGCGGGGAGGAAGGACATAACAGATGTGGAAAGGTTTTCAGAAACCAAAGCGTTTGGCGACCGAACTCGAGTCGCTTACAGACAAGTTCGGAAAATTTTCCGCGCAGCCGTTCGAGCGCGGATGGGGCACCACCGTGGGCAATTCCCTTCGCCGGGCTCTGTTGAGCTCGATTGAAGGCGCGGCCATCACGGCCGTCAAGATCGAAGGCGTGCTCCACGAATTCTCTTCCATCCCCGGAGTGGTGGAAGACGCGACCGACATCATTCTGAATCTGAAGCAGGTGCCGCTGAAGCTCAACAACGACCAGGCCAAGACCATCTTCGTCAACGTCGAAAATCCGGGCGTCGTGACTTCCGCCATGATTGAGGAAGACGCGGACTTCGCCGTACTCGACAAGACGGTCTACATCGCCACGGTCAACGAAGGCGGAAAGTTGCAGCTCGAAATGCGCGTCAAGAACGGCCGCGGCTACGTTTCCGCCGACCGCAATTTCGACGAAGACCTGCCCATCGGCTATATCCCGGTGGATTCGGTCCACTCGCCAGTGCGCAAGTGCAACTATGCGGTGGAAGCGGCGCGTCTCGGCCAGATGACCGACTACGAAAAACTTTCCCTCGAAGTGTGGACCAACGGCGCGATCACGCCGCAGGACGCCATCGGCCTCGCCTCGAAGCTGATCAAGGACCACATGAGCATCTTCATCAATTTCGAGGAGCAACCCGAAGTGATCGAGGAATCGGTCGAATCCTACAACGATCCGCGCGTCGAGCACTTGGACCGCTCCGTCGAGGAACTCGAGCTTTCCGTGCGCTCCTACAACTGCCTGAAGAACGCCAACATCCAGACCATCCGCGAACTCGTGCAGAAGAGCGAAAACGAAATGCTGAAGACGAAAAATTTCGGCCGCAAATCGCTCAACGAAATCAAGGAAATCCTGAACAAGATGGGCCTGAGCCTGGGCATGAAGTTCGACGAGCACGGCCGCATCATTTGGCCGCCGCTCCCCAGCCAGACCGCACCCCTGACCCCGGAGGAAACCGCGGGCCTGTAAGAGCCCGAGGCACTCAAGTATGCGACACCGCAACTACGGATCGAAACTCGGACGCCAGCCGGCGCATCGCCGCGCCACGCTCCGCAACCTGGTGACCAACGTCATCGAGAAAGAACGCATCACCACTACGGTCACGCGCGCCAAGGCCGCGAAACCGCTCGTCGAGAACATGATCACGCTCGGCAAGCGCGACACGCTGCAATCGCGCCGCCAGGCCGCCTCTTATCTCATGACGCCGGGGGCCACCAAGAAACTCTTCGCCGACCTCGCCCCGCGTTTTTCCGATCGCGCGGGCGGGTACACGCGAATCATCCACGCGGGCTTCCGCATCGGCGATGGCGCTCAGCTCGCCATCCTCGAACTGCTTGGCTCCAAGCTCAAGAAGAGAGAAAAGAAGGAAAAATCCGCAAAGCCGGAAGCGGTTGAGGAAGAAAAGAAGGAAGAAAAAGCGGGCGCGTAGCGAGTACGTCAAAACGCAAATCGAACAGAAGGCCCGTCCCGGAACAGCCGGGGCGGGCCTTTTTTATTCGGCGTTCGATTTCGTGCTTGGAATTGTGTTTGCGCTCAAATCTCGCACGCGCGACAAGTGCCAAAGCCACAGAAAGACTTGCGCTGTCGAAGCGCCCAGCGCATCGAGCAGGGCATCCCAGAAGGATGCTGTCCGGGTGAGCACGAACGATTGATGGAATTCGTCGAGCGCCGCGTATCCCCCCGCAATCGCAACTGCCCAAATTGCCCAGCGCAGTGTCCACCCACGATTTTTTCCGCGCAGCCCACGCATCAGGAAAACACTGAAGACGAAATATTCGGTGACGTGCGCCGCCTTCCGGATAATGGCGTGCATCAGATCGAGGGTTTCGGCGCTCGCATGTGGGATCAGCCAATGCAGCGCTGGAATGATGAAGCGGGAAGTGTGCTCGTCCGAAAATATATCCGCCGAAAGAATGGAAATCAGGCAAGCCCAGGCGATGGGGGGCAGCCAATTCATCAAGCGCGGCCAAATCTTCATCATTCGACTTGGTAATTCGGCGCTT
>JBGQJJ010000196.1:0-3645 GCA_041498955.1 Terriglobia bacterium | reverse complement strand
CCAGCCCACATACGGGGTAGCAAACGCGCCGAGCGCGGCGCCCATGAGGACGCCAATAGGGACGGCTGCGGTGACCAGGCCGCCGACCAGGCCGCGCTTGGAAGCCGGAACGAACTCCTGCACCAGCGGAAGATCGACGCAGTACAAGCCTCCCACGCCAAATCCGATGAGAAAACGGAAAAACGAGAGGAATATCCACGCGTTGTCGGGCGTAAACGTCAGGATGCCGGTGGCGACCGAAAAATTGATCACCGTCATGAGAAAAACTTTGCGGCGCCCAATTTTGTCCGCGAGCCAGCCGTAAAACACGGCTCCGAACATCGCGCCGAAGCCCGAAGAAAGCAGAATGACGGCGGACTCGCCAAACGTGAGCTTCCACGGCCCGGCAATGAACGCCACGACGTAGCCGATAAGAAAATAGTCGAAGAACTCGAGCATGTCGCCCAAGACTGCGGCGGTAATGATCCGGCGCTGATTGCCCGTCAGCCTTGTTTGCTGCTCGAGGTATTGGAGCATGTTGGGGTTTGTTCCGGCGGATCATACACCACTGGGGTTAAGTAGGACAGCCACTCTTGGCTGTCCCTGACAATGAAGCCACAACTTTCGTGTGCGTAGCACCATTCAGGGACAGCCAAGAGTGGCTGTCCTACAAAACCCCGATCCAATGCAGAGCATTTAGATTTTGCATAGTCAATCGCCAGGGGCTTCGTTATCATTCGCAGGAGCGCGGAATAGGTCAGCGCAACGCCATATGCATCTCACGCCACGAGAAATTGAAAAACTGATGATCGCCACGGCGGCGGAACTTGCGCGCAAAAGGCGAGCGCGTGGTCTGCGCCTGAACTACCCCGAAGCGGTGGCTCTCATCACCGCGGACCTGCTCGAAGGAATCCGCGACGGCCGCTCGGTCTCGGATCTCATGGAATTTGGCGCGACGATTTTGAAACGGAATGACGTGATGGAAGGCGTGCCGGAAATGGTGGACGAAGTTCAGGTGGAAGGAACGTTTCCTGACGGCACAAAATTGGTGACCGTGCATCATCCGATCCGGTAAGTAGTGGCACACGCTTCAGCCTGTGGGGTTTGGTCCTCTCAAAGACGAACCCCCACAGGCTGAAGCGTGTGCCACTCGCGCTGATCCTAAGTAATTGAGGTGTCCGATGATTCCGGGCGAATATAAACTCGCGGAAGGCGACGTGATCGCCAACGAAGGGCGCCGCGAAATCGAACTCGAAATTGCCAACACCGGAGACCGCCCGATCCAAGTGGGCTCCCATTTCCATTTTTTTGAAGTGAATCGCGCGCTGCGATTCGACCGCGCCGCTGCTTTTGGCATGCGCCTGAATATTCCCGCGGGGACTGCGGTGCGATTTGAGCCCGGCGACTCAAAGAAAATCACTTTGGTTGAAATCGGCGGTTCCAAACATGTTTACGGGCTCAATGGCCTGACGAATGGGCTTGCGGATGAATCGACAAAACGGGGCGCGCTGAAACGTGCATCCGAACAAGGTTTTTGAGGGGTTCCTGAAAGTTTTCCGAGAGGCTTCCTTCATGAGTCTGAAAATTCCGCGAAGGCAATATGCCGACCTGTACGGACCCACCACCGGCGACCGCGTGCGCCTGGCCGATACGGAATTGTTCATCGAAATTGAAAAGGACCTCACGACTCCCGGCGAAGAAGCAAAATTCGGCGGCGGTAAAGTAATTCGCGACGGCATGGGACAATCCTCGACGGCCACTTCGGCGGACGGCGCGCTCGATCTGGTCATCACGAATGCGGTGATCGTGGACCACGGCGGAATTTACAAAGCCGACATCGGAATCCGCAACGGACGCATTGTGGGAATCGGCAAGGCCGGCAATCCGGACATCATGGGCGGCGTAACCTCCGGCATGGTCATCGGCGCGGGAACCGAAGTAATTGCCGGCGAAGGAAAAATCGTGACAGCCGGGGGAATCGACGCCCACGTCCATTTTATTTGCCCGCAGCTTGTCGAGACCGCGCTTTCGGGCGGCCTGACGACGCTGATCGGCGGCGGCACGGGCCCAGCCACGGGCACGGACGCCACCACGTGCACGCCGGGCGCGTGGAACATGCACCGCATGCTGGAATCCGCCGACGGCTTCCCCGTCAATCTGGGATTTCTCGGCAAGGGAAATTCTTCTTCTCCCGAGCCGCTGCGTGAGCAGATCGAGGCCGGCGCAATTGGCCTGAAGCTGCACGAAGACTGGGGCACTACACCCGCGGCCATCGATTGCGCGCTTTCGGTGGCGGAAGAGTTCGACGTGCAAGTCGCGATTCACACCGACACGATCAACGAAGCCGGCTACGTGCAGGATTCGATCCGCGCGTTCAAGGGACGCACGATTCACACTTATCATACGGAAGGCGCGGGCGGCGGCCACGCGCCTGACATCATCAAAGTTTGCGGCGAGCCGAATTGCCTGCCGTCCTCCACCAATCCCACGATGCCGTTCACGGTCAACACGCTCAACGAGCATCTGGACATGCTCATGGTGTGCCATCACCTGAGCCCTTCGATTCCGGAAGACGTGGCCTTCGCGGAATCGCGCATCCGCGCCGAGACGATTGCCGCCGAAGATGTTCTTCACGATCTGGGCGCGATCAGCATGATGTCCTCGGATTCCCAGGCCATGGGCCGGATCGGAGAAGTGATCACGCGCACCTGGCAGACGGCGGACAAAATGAAACGCCAGCGCGGGCCGCTGCCTGGAGAAAAATCCGGCAGCGACAATGTGCGCGTGCGGCGCTACGTCGCCAAGTTCACCATCAATCCCGCGATCGCCCAGGGCGTCGCGCACGAAATCGGTTCGGTGGAAACGGGAAAACTCGCGGACCTCGTGCTGTGGAAACCCGCGTTTTTCGGGGTCAAACCCGAGATGATCGTCAAGGGCGGGATGATCGCGTGGTCGGCGATGGGCGACGCCAACGCTTCAATCCCCACACCGCAGCCTGTGATTTACCGGCCGATGTTCGGCAGTTTCGGCGGCGCGCCGCACTCGACGTCGCTCACATTTGTGTCGAGGGCTGCAATGAACGCGGGATTACGCGAAAAGCTTGGCCTGAAGAAAAACACCGTCGCCGTGAATCACTGCCGCGGACTCACCAAGCGGGACATGGTTAACAACGACGCCTTGCCGCGCATCGAAGTCGATCCGGACACGTACGAGGTGCGCGCCGACGGCGTGCTCCTCACGTGCGAAGCAGCGCAAGTCCTGCCCATGGCGCAGCGCTATTTTCTTTTTTGAGCCATGTGGGGTAACACGCTCATCATCGATTGCTTGCATCCTTCCGCAAATCAGGATGACTTGCGCGCGAAGGAAGAAGACAAGCTTGTCCTCACCTGGGAGCAGCGCCGCTGGATGCGCGGACGATTTACAACGGCGCAGGGACGCAAGATCGGTATCGCGCTCCCCACGGGCACGACTCTCTTGCCTGGGGCGATCCTGTACGTCGGGGCGGATTGGTATTTGAAAATCGAAGCCGCCATCGAGCCCGTTCTGGAAATTATTCCGTCGGACTACAACGAAGCGGTGAAGATCGCCTTTGAAGTCGGCAACCGGCATTTTCCATTGGCGCTCGAGGAAAGCAAAATTCTGGTTCCGGACGACAAGGTGATGGTT
>JBGQJJ010000195.1:0-3743 GCA_041498955.1 Terriglobia bacterium | reverse complement strand
GTTGCAAGACGGGCTCTATAGTGGGTCCGGTTTCCTGTGCCTATGCGCCTCTTGCATGTGACCCAATCCTACTACCCCTTTCTTGATATGGGCGGTCCTACGGTCAAAGTAAGGGCGCTCGCTCGCGGTTTGGCATCCTCCGGCCATGCCGTGACGGTCCTAACCGCCGATCTGGGATTCGACCCGGCCAAAAGGGAAATAGCGGGCGCAATTCCGGGGCGCTGGGGATTGGAGGCCAGGGAAAACGGCGTGGAAGCGATTTATCTTCGCACACGCGCACGGTATCGATCCCTGACCTGGAATCCGGGCGTCGCCGCGTTTTGTCGCGAGCGGCTGGGCGGCTATGACCTCGCCCACATTTATGGCCTCTACGACCTGGTCGGACCTCGCGTCGCCGGCGCCTGCCGCAGGATTGCCCGCCCATATATTTTGGAACCAATGGGCATGTTCCTGCCAATTGTACGCAGTATCTGGATCAAGCGTCTCTATCACCACATTCTCGGGAGCCGCTTGCTCCGGGGAGCAAGCCGCGTGATCGCTACGTCGGAACAGGAACGCCAGGAGTTCCTGGAGGGCGGGATCGCAAATTCCAAAATCGTGGTCCGCCGAAACGGGATCGAGATCCCCGGGGAGTTTCCGCCTGCCGGGTCGTTCCGCAACCAGTGGGGCATAGCAAGAGATGTGAAACTTGTATTGTTCCTGGGGCGTCTTGTATCCAAGAAGAGTCCGGACTTGATGTTAGAGGTATTTTCTCACTGGAAGCGGCGCGGAAATGGATCTCGAGGGTCCGTGCTGGTTATGGCGGGACCGGATGAAGGAGATGGTTTCCGCCAGCGACTGGAAGCGAGCGCCGCGCAAATGGGATTGAACGGCAGCGTTTTATTCACAGGCCCTCTGTATGGGGATGCCAAGTGGGCGGCCTACCGGGACGCGGATGTGTTTGTTCTGCCTTCACAAAACGAGAATTTCGGCAATACGGCCGCGGAAGCGGTCGCGTGCGGAACTCCTGTTCTGGTCACCGATCGCTGCGGGATCGCGCCGATGGTGGACCAGCGCGCGGGCCTCGTCGTGCCCCATGATTGCGCCGCGCTCGAGACGGGACTGGCCCGGATTTTGGAAGACCCCGCGCTCGCCGCGCGTTTGCGCGAAGGGTGCCAGGGGGTAGCGAACTCTCTCAGTTGGGCCGAGCCTCTGGCTCAAATGGAAACTCTGTACCGGGAACTGATTTCGGAGCGGCGCGACGCATGAAGAATCACCCCATCATTCGGGCCTGCTGGCTTGCTGTCAACGTGCTCTTGGCCATATCCCTTGTCGCTGTTCTTTACGGCGCGGGGTGGGAATTTTCGACGCGCAGCTATTTGAAGGGCTTTTCCGACGCCATTATCCCCGCTTCCGACGACACGGAGCAAAAAGTCGAAGCGATCTTGCAGTGGATGGCTCATGGTCCTGTGCGGCGAAGCGCGGCGGACCCGGGCGGTTTGACCGGGCGCGATCCGGAAGAAACGCTCAACATTCAGCAGCTTCTGCAAGTCTGCGGCACGGCGACAAACGCCTTCGTGAACCTTGCGCAGAGCAGCGGCCTGCACGCGCGGCGTCTTCTCTTATTGGACCAATCCAGGTCCGCGAAACACGTCGTGGTGGAAGTTTTGATTGGCGATCGTTGGGTCGTCGTTGACCCCTCTTTTCATTTCGTTTTCCGGCTTCCGGACGGCCATTTTCCGACCCGAACGGAGCTGAAAGACCCTGCCATTTTTCGGGCCGCAACGCAATCGATTCCCAACTATCCGGCGGCCTACTCGTATGAGAGCACTGAGCACATTCGTCTCCGGCGGATTCCCTGGATCGGGCGGTACCTGCGCGGGGTGTTTGATTTTATATGGCCGCCCTGGGAAGAAGCGATCAATTGGACACTGCTCGTCGAGCGGGAATCCTTCGCCATGCTGGTCGCTTCCGTTTTCCTTTTCTGTTTTGCGCTGGCCGCGAGATTCCTCCTGGGATGGTATTGCAGGAGCAGGCTGGGCATCGTCCGCGAACGCCTGCGCGATCAAATCCTGCGTGCAGGGCAGGCCATGGCTGGAAGTTCTCAATAACAATCTGTTTGCTTAGTGAGCCTTGCGACAGAAGACCTGATATTGCGTGCCCAGGGGCGCGCGATAGACAAGATCTTCGATCTTGCGGAATGCCCGCAACGCTCGCGGAAAGATGAACCGAAAATCGGTGCGCAGGATCTCAAAACCGCCGTCCCGCAACAGCGCTCTCGCTTCCGGCGGGGACAGCAGGATGGCGTCGCGATCGAACGCGCAACGCGACATCACGTAGCGCGTCGCGAGACTCCACGGATTATTCTCCCAGAAGGAAAAAAAGCCTCCCTCGCGCAAGGCTCGATGGACCATCGCCAGCGCTGCCGCGCGCTGCGCCGGCAGGATGTGATGGAACACCCCGTTGCAATACGCCAGATCCATTTGCCCGGACGATTGAAATTCGCCTAGGGACTCGTAGCGGATTCGTTCGCTGGCGTGGCGCTTTCGTGCGATCTCGAGAGACTTGGCGGACACATCCACACCAACCGCGGATTTTGCGTTCAGCGCCTGGAGAAGAAGGGGCGTCGTCGCGCCGTCGCCGCAGCCAAAGTCCAGCAGGGAGTTAACCGGCTGCTTCCTTTCATCCAGGCAGCGTTTGAGCCAGGCCACTCGGCCCTCGGCAAAATATTCGCGGCTTTCCCCGGAGGGCGCAATGGCATTGGACAACGCCTGCTCGTACGCGGCCGCGTACTGATCGAAGAGGTCTTGCGCGTCATTCATCGGCGCGACATCCCGAGAACGCTGAGAAAGAAACTGGAGAGGACGACCTGGAATCCCAGCGTGAAACACACCACGCCTGGAATCACGATGCGCAGCGTTTTTTCCGGATCGAGCGCGCCGAACTGGCGGATGCGCCAGTACTCCAGCCCCAGCACCCACGCGCCGGCTCCGGCGAGGATCAGCAGGACTCCCACGACGAGGCCAACCTCGAGCGTAACGTACCGGAACGTCCGCGTGAGGCGAGGGTCTTCCGGCAGCAGGCCTTCGGAGATCGCAAAGATTTTGGTGAACGTCGCGAACACGACGGACTGAAACCCAATCAAAATGGCCATCGCCGCGAACAGCATCGTGTGAACATCAAATACAGTGTTCCCGATCCTTCTCGGCCCCGGCAATAGCACCGCGTCTAGCGCTACGCCCAGCGCGAACAACGCCATCCCCGGATAGAGAAAGAGCCAGCGCGGGCTGTACAACAAAAGAAAACGCAGATGCCGCCACCCATCGCGCCACGTGCGCAGGTGCGGCGCGCGGTCCCTGCGGTCGGGAGCCAGCGTCGTTGGAATTTCCGTGACGCGCAAGCCGAAGGCCGTGGCCTTCACCACCATTTCGCTCGCGAATTCCATTCCCAGCGTCCGCAGTCCGAGCCGCTCGATCGCATCCTTGCGAAACGCGCGAAGCCCGCAATGAAAATCCCCCACGGGACTCTTGAAGAACAGCCGCCCCAATCCCGTCAGAACGGGGTTCCCGAGATAGCGGTGCAGCGCCGGCATCGCGCCCTGAAGAATTTTTCCCCGGAAACGATTGCCCATCACGAGGTCATATCCTTCGCGTAGTTTCGCGACAAATTCGTGCAATTGCGAGAAATCGTAAGTGTCGTCGGCATCGCCCATCAGGACAAACCGACCATGCGCCGCGGCGATCCCGCTTTGCAGTGCGCTGCCG
>JBGQJJ010000194.1:0-3757 GCA_041498955.1 Terriglobia bacterium | reverse complement strand
TGGTCAGCGCGGCGTTGCGAGCTTGGGCGTGACGCTGACCAATATGACGGAAGTGCCAATGCGGAATTCGGAGAGGTGTTTCAGTTCCGCCACGCGGACGCGTTCGTCGGCAAAGTACGTGCCATTGGTCGAATCCATATCCCGCAGGCGGATAACGTCACCCTTGATTTCAATGGCGCAATGCCAGCGTGAAATCTCCTTGTCATTGATGACGATATCGGCGTCGGCTCTTCCCACGACGACGCGGGGTTTCTCCACCGGATAGACGATGCCGCGGGAGGGCCCCGCGATCACGGAGAGGGCGATCGCTTTTCCGGGGGGCAAATGCAGAGTACTCGCTTCGTTGCCGCCGGCCCCGGCAAGCCAGGGCGCACCTGCGCTGCGGGCAAACCCCGGCAAGGGCGTCAGGACCTGAGTCGCATCGGGACTGGGCTCAATTTCGATCACCGTATTCTTGCCGCACTTGGCACACTGAAATTGCACGCGTGGGAGACCCACCAATTGCTTGTCTGGAAGGGAGTGCTGGGCGCCACAACTCGAGCAAGCGGCTTTCATCGGATCCTGCGGATGCGAACTCCACTCTAACGTTGAATGCACCGGCCCGGCCAGGGCGTCAAGCCCGGTCATGATCGGTTCCTCGTCTAATTTAGCACGCCTGTTTCGCACTCCAACGGGAGTTCGCTCACGATGTTTCGACAGGGGAACTATCCCTGTATAAGAGTGATTTCTAAGGGGTTTTCCAGAGCGGCCGCGAAGATTCGAACCGAGTTTGAAGATGGCAGCTTCCGCCTGGATCTTATCCACGCCGGCCTGCGAGAAAGCGCGCGCAGCTTCGTTCTACTGCACGAAGCCGACGTTGGGGACAGGGGTCGGCTCGGGAACTTCGCGGATGGGGCCGAACTGCATCTCGTAGCGCCTGACATTTTCTTCGAGCGCGCGCAGGATTCGCTTGGCGTGCGCCGGGCTTACGATCACGCTGGAAACCAGCTTGCCCTGCGGCACATTCGGAAACACGTAGATGAAATGCACCGTGAATTCTTCCGCCGTGTGGTGAAACATCACCAGGTTGGAAAATTGCCCGACTAATTCCTTTTCATCCGCCTTGATCTGAACTTGTACCTGCTCGCCAGCCGCTTGCGACATGAATTCCTCCGTGGACGGAGACCGTTCCCGGCTCGCTGTGAACGCTCGCCGTGAACGGGGAACCGTTCCATTTCCGACACTACCATATTCCCCGGGACAGCGGCACGCGCAACGTGCGCGCGGGTTTCGCCGGTTTTTGTAGCGCCGGCGTCTCGCCGGCTCGCCTGGAATGTCATGAGATAACAGAAATTGCCGGCGGGACGCCGGCGCTACAACATAAGTTGCCGATTTTCAAGCACACTCTTGTGGCATAACGATTGACTCGCCGGGGCATTAATGCTAGTTTATGTGAGATATTTATCTAGGTTAACTATGGCTGTGACTCCCTTATCTCCAGCTTCCGGTGAAGCGATCTCCGGCGCCCGTCCCCCGGATGATGCAGGGTCTGCTCCACAAGCCGGCTTTCAGCTTCGCGCAGGTTCTCCTTCGCTTCCGGAGTCCTACCGCAGCGTTCCAATCCTGGCCGGCGCTTCCTTTTTCCGGAAAATGATTGCGTTTGCCGGGCCCGGCTACCTCGTTGCCGTGGGTTACATGGACCCGGGGAACTGGGCGACGGACCTGGGAGGCGGTTCGCGGTATGGGTACACGCTCCTCAGCGCCGTGCTGATTTCGAGCCTCATGGCCATTTTTCTCCAGGCGCTTTCCGCGAAGCTCGGCATTGCGACGGGCCGCGATCTCGCGCAGGCCTGCCGCGAGCATTATTCGCGCCGGACGACAGCCGTTCTCTGGGTTCTTTGCGAAATTGCGATTGCGGCCTGCGATCTGGCGGAAGTGCTGGGGTCCGCGGTGGCGCTGAAGCTGCTGTTCGGAGTGCCGCTGCTCGCCGGCGTGTTATTGACGGGCCTTGATGTGCTGCTGGTTTTGGCGTTACAAGGGCGCGGTTTTCGGGTGCTCGAGACGCTGGTCATCACCCTGATCATGACGATTGGCGCGTGTTTCGCGTATGAAATTTTCTTTGCGCGGCCTCTCTGGATCGAAGCGGCGCGTGGATTTCTGCCGACGTTCCAGATCCTGAAGGACCGCGAGATGCTCTATCTCGCCATCGGCATTTTGGGCGCCACCGTAATGCCGCACAATTTGTACCTCCATTCCAGCATCGTGCAAACGCGCGCCTTCGCCGAGAATGCCATGGGAAAACGCGAGGCGATCCGCTTCGCCACGCTCGATTCCACGCTGGCGCTGGGATTTTCGCTGTTCATCAACGCCGCCATCCTGGTTCTGGGCGCCGCGGCGTTTCACGTGCGCGGCATGAATGATGTGGCGGACATCAGCCGGGCCTACCAACTGCTGACTCCCGTGCTGGGAGTGAGTTTCGCCAGCGTGCTGTTTGCGGCGGCGCTGCTCTGCTCGGGACAAAATTCGACGCTCACGGGGACACTCGCCGGCCAGATCGTCATGGAGGGATTCCTTCATTGGCGGCTCAGGCCCTGGCTGCGGCGCCTGATTACGCGGTCGATGGCCATAATTCCGGCGGCAATCGTGATCGGAGTCATGGGCGAAGGGCACGCGACGTCGCTGCTCATCCTGAGCCAGGTGATTTTGAGCTTCCAGTTGCCGTTCGCGGTTGTGCCCCTGATTCAATTTACCGGCGACCGCTCCAAGATGGGCGAATTCACCAATGGCCCGATCACGGCGATTTTCGGCTGGTTCCTGGCCGCGGCCATCATCGTCCTCAACGCGGCGCTCCTCTGGCTCACGTTTGGCGGAAAGCTTTAGGTTGAAATCTGGGAACGCCAATCTCCCGATTGGCGTCGCGCAAACCGCCAATCGGGAGATTGGCGTTCCCGGGGGGAATCACCCGTGTGCCTGCTCGGAGCATCGGGTACGTCCGAATTTATCGCGGAAGCTTTAGCAGGTGAAATAAGTCCTGTCTTGTGGCAAACTTTTTGATGCCTCGCCAAATCTCGGTTTCAATGGAGACCTCGGAATGAGTGGATTCAACAAGGGAGCTTCTTTGTGGCTGGCGCGCGCGACCGGCGCTGGCCTCGTGCTTGGAATGTGCATTTTTGCGTTTGGACGGGTGGCCGCACAGGAAGCGGCGCCGCCCGTGCCCTGGGTTGCGCCGGACGACGCCAAGAAGGTGAAGAATCCAATTCCGCCCACTCAGGAAACTTTGGCTGCCGCGCAGCAGCTCTTTACGGACAACTGTGTGCTTTGCCACGGCGAAAAGGGTTTGGGAGACGGTCCCGGCGCCAAGACCATCAAGGTCAAGCCAGCGAATTTTACCGATCCTAAGCTTCAGGCCTCGGAAACGGATGGCTCGCTGTTTTGGAAAATGACGAATGGTCGCGGCCCAATGCCTTCCTGGAAAGAAGACCTCACGGATCAGGAGCGCTGGCAGCTGGTGGGCTTTATCCGCAAACTCGGCAAGGACGCCGCCAAGAAGTAACCGAAGTGACGAAGTAGAAAATCGAGGGCGCGGCATCCGCTAGATTCCTGGAAAATCGCAGCCGCGCCCTGAGCTCTCCTCTTACTTGACCGCTGCCAGGGCCTGCCCGACTTCCTTCATGTCCGGCACGACCGGAATATCGTAATTCTTGAACCAGGCGATTTTTCCCGCTTTGTTGATGATGGCGATGGCCCGGCCCGTGATCCCTTTTTCCGCGAGATAGAC
>JBGQJJ010000193.1:0-3762 GCA_041498955.1 Terriglobia bacterium | reverse complement strand
CCACGCTGGCGGTCTGCACCCCCATGCGCGAGGTCCGCGCAAGCTCGAAGCGCACCAGCTCGCCATTTTCGGCATCTCCCGTGGCATCCCGCGCCACGGGCCACTCTTTCAGCTGTTTGCGGTCGACGGGATCGATGATACCTGCGCCTCCCGGAAGCGCGCGGAAGATGCCAAGAGCGAATTCTCGCGCGCCATTGCGCTCGATCCGAAGATGGCGGCGGCACACCTGAATCTTGGCCTGGTGCTGATGGATGGCGATCTCACCGCGGCGGCCGAAGCGTTTCGTCATGCGGCCGAATTGCAGCCGACGGAAAGCCGCCCGCGATTTCTCGCCGGCCTCTCCCTGGAACACGCCGGGAAATTTCCGGAGGCCATCGAGCAATACCGCGCCGCGCTTGCGTTATCGCCGAAGGATTATGAGGCTCACTTCGCGCTGGGGCGTGCGCTGCTTCGCTCGAATGACGCGGCCGGCGCGGAAGATCAATTCCGCGCGGCGAGCGAATCGCGCAGCGACGCAGCTCCGGCGCGCCTGGGTCTTGCAACCGCTCTGCTGGCCCAGAAGAAATATGAGGCGGCGAGCGACGCCATCGCGGAATATTTGAAACTCAATCCGGGAGACCGGTCCGCTCATTTTGACCGGGCTTCGGCGCTATTAAATCTCAGCCGATTGGAGGAAGCGCTCGCCGAACTTGACCGCTCCGACGCGGGCGCCGCGCCTTCCGCCGACACACTGAAGATGCGCGGTGAAATCTACATGCGGCAGACCAAGTGGAATGAGGCGGGAGACGCGCTGAAGCAGGCGATTTCGCTGGCGCCGAAAGATGCGGAGCTGGCCGAGTGGATCGGCCACGTGGACATCGAGCTGCGCGATTATCCCGCGGCCGTTCGCATTCTGGAACAGGCCTACGCGCAGAATCCGCAAAGCGCGGACGCGCTTCGCGATCTGGCCGACGCCTTTTTTCTGAATGAAAATTATGCCGCTGCGCTCCAGGCCATGGACCGTCTTGCCAAACTGGAAACCCCCAAGCCCGGATCGTGGTTTGTTCGGGCGATCTGTTACGATAAACTTTCCCGTAAGGTGGAGGCGATCGAGGCGTATCAGAAGTTTCTCGATCAAGACGGCGGGCAGCACGACACGCAGGATTTTCAGGCACGCAATCGCATCCCCGTTTTGCAGCGCGAACTGGGACAGTCCAAGAAGAAGTGAAAGCGGATGACCACAGTTTCCATCCATTCCAGATGACAGTGCCGGTTAAAATTCGGATCGCGGTAATTGCGGCGCTGGCGCTCTGCGCCCCGCTCGCCGGGCAAGACCGTTTGGCCGAAGACCTGGCGAAATACCAGCATGAGACTGACACGGTGCGTAAAGCGCGCGCGCTGGCAAAATTGGGAGACGAACAGGTCGACCTGGCAAAGAAACAACTCAAAGCGGACGACGAGGTCGCTTCCCTTCACACCCTGGAACAGTATCGCGACGAAGTTCACGAAATGGTTACAGCGCTGAACGCAATGGGCGTCGACGCGGAACGCAAGCCCGCGGGATTCAAGGAGCTTCAGATCAGTCTTCGCGAAACCATCCGGCACATTGACGACCTGATTCTCACGCTGAACGTGGACAAACGCGCATTTTTTCGTGTGGTTCGGAACGACTTATTCATGGATCAAAACGTGCTCATCGACGAACTCTTTCCGCGTAAGCCGGACCGCAATTCGCCGAAATCAGATTGAGGTGTCCCATGCGATCCACAACCTTATCGGGCGCCATGCTTCTCCTCGCGTCGATTCTGAGCGCTGCGCCCGCGGGCATGGCCAACGCCGCGCCCCAAAAGAAGGAGTATCTGACCGAAGCGGAGGCCGACAAGATTCGCGAAGCGGGGGCGACGGGTCCGCGCATCATGCTGTTTGCGATTTTCGCTTCGGACCGCATCAAGAAACTCCAGTATGAATTCGCGCACCTCGATCCGACGGACCAGAAAAGGACCGATCGCCTGAACAGCCTGCTTAACGGCTACACGGGCTGCATCGATGATGCCGCCGACTTGATCGACATCGGAATCGATAAGCAGCAAGACATCCGCGACGGTGTGAAGGCGTTGCAGGCGGTGATCAAGGAATTCCTGCCCTACCTTCAGGGCCTTGCCACGAATGGTCCGGAGCGCAAAACGTACAAAGAGAATCTCGACGATGCGATCGAGGCGACGCAGGACGCGGCGAAGGATGTGGAGAAGGCCACGAAGGAAATGTCCGCGCCACCGGAGCGGCGCAAACCGTCGTGAAACGGTCCCCAAGTCTGAGGAAGGCCCGCCGCACTTCCACCGCGCTTCCGGGGGGCGACCACATATTTCAACGCATCTTCACGCGCCTGGGATGCCAGGGCCGGCCGCCGCAATTTCAAGTGGAGTTGTACCCGTACGCCAATCTCTCGCATACGCTGCGTTTGCGGCAGGACGTGGCCTATGTGCGGCTTTCCGACATTTTGCATGAGGCTTCTGTACCGGTGATTGAAGGCGCCGCCGCGATTTTACTGGGGCAAATGTATCGCCGCCGGGTGCCTCGCGAGTTGCGCGAACAGTATCGCCAGTTCGCGCTGGCGCACTCGACGCGGCGGCACATCGCGCGCGTTCGCCGCAAGCGCGCGAGACGCATTCAGGACCATCCACTCGGCTCGGCGCACGATCTGGACCCGATGTTCGCTTCGCTCAACGTGGAATACTTCGAGGGACGCCTTCGCCGCCCGCGCCTTGGATGGAGCGGGCGGCCGTGGCGGTCCCAGTTTGGATGCTACGATCCTTCGCTCGACCAGATTGTGATGAACAAGCGGCTCGACCGTGCGGAAGTGCCGTCCTACGCGGTGGAATTCATCCTCTATCACGAAATGTTGCACGTGAAGCATCCGATTCGCGCCGCCGCATGCGGGCTGCAGGCGCACTCCCCTGAATTCCGCGCCGAGGAAAAGCGCTTCGCGCATTACGCCCGCGCTAGAAAATTCCTCGAGCACATGCGCTAACGCGGAGTTGCCCGGGAACGCCATTCTCCCGAATGGCGTCACGCAATTCGCCAATCGGGAGATTGGCGTTCCCGGGCTTCGGGCTAGCGTTCCGCTTTTTTGGGAGATTCCTGCGCGGTTTTTTCTTCGAGCTCAGAGATGAGCTTCTTTATTTTCGAGGCGTCTGCCGCGTGCGGGAGTATTTGCAGGTATTTATTGTAGGATTCGACAGCCTTTGCGTACTCATGCTTCTTTTCGTAGGTCTCGCCTAGAAGTTTCCACGGCGCCGCCAAAGTGGGTTGGTAATTCGACGCTTCCACGAAACGGTCGATCGCGGCGTCGTAGGCTCCCTTATTTAGATAGAACTTGCCGACTTCCAGGCTGCGTTCCGCATGAAGCGGGTCGAACACGGGTCCCGAAGGCGCGGCCGGAGTCTCGGACTCCGTTTCGTCCAAAGGAGGGGGCGGCGGAACGGTAGGATCAATTGGCTGCGGTGTCGCGGGTGGCGGCGCGGCTGCGGGCGCAGGCGTGGGCGCAGCTGCCGTGTCGGCCGGAGATGAGGGTGGAGGCGGCGGAACCCTCGGATTCACTTGCTGCGCGCTCAGGGATCGAGCCCCTGCGAATAAAAATATTCCGAAGAGTGCGATGGATGCCGGTCGGTTCATGTTCCGCGCAGATTAAGATTCACTTTGCTATCATGGGTGTTGCCCGAGAGCGGATTGCCGCGCCTCTCATTCTACTCCCGCAATGGAACTCGATCAAAAAGCCGCCAGCTT
>JBGQJJ010000192.1:0-3771 GCA_041498955.1 Terriglobia bacterium | reverse complement strand
GCTCGGACTGTATCTCGCCGCCGCGGGCGTGGGACATCTGGGACTCGTGGATTTCGACGTCGTCGATTCCTCGAATCTGCAGCGCCAGGTGACGTTCACGACGGCGGACGTGGGAAAACCCAAGTCCGAAGCCGCGAAGGCGCGGCTTTCGGCGCTCAATCCGGCAATTGAAATCGTGTCGTACGAAACGCGGCTCACGAGCGACAACGCGCTCGAACTGTTCCGCGATTACGACATCATCGTCGACGGCACCGACAATTTTCCGACGCGCTTTCTGGTCAACGATGCGTGCGTGCTGCTCGGTAAACCGAATGTGTACGGTTCCATCTTCCGGTTTGAGGGACAGGCGACCGTCTTCGGATACCCGGGCGGGCCGTGCTATCGCTGCTTGTACCCCGAACCGCCTCCGCCGGGGCTTGTGCCTTCGTGCGCGGAGGGCGGCGTGCTGGGCGTGCTGCCCGGAATCGTCGGCTCGATCCAGGCGATGGAAACGATCAAATTGATTCTGGGCACAGGAGAGCCGCTGGTTGGGCGGCTCCTGCTCTTCGACGCCCTGGCCATGCGTTTTCGGGAATTGAAGTTGAAGAAGAATCCGGATTGCCCTCTGTGCGGCGATCACCCGACGATTACAAAACTGATCGACTATGAAGAATTCTGCGGAATTCGTGGCGAGGAGGCCCCGGCAATGACGGACGGTATTCCGGAAATTACGGCAACAGAGCTCAAGGCGCGGCAAGACCGCGGCGACAAGTTGTTCATCCTGGACGTGCGCGAGCCGCATGAATATCAGATTTGCAATTTAAATGGTAAGTTAATTCCGCTCGGGGAGCTTACGCGCCGCGTGAACGAACTCGACAGTTCCGTCGAGATGGTGGTGCACTGCCGCAGTGGAAAGCGCTCGGCCGACGCCATCCATTTCCTGCAAACGGCCGGGTTCAAGAAGCTGTGGAACCTGAAGGGCGGCGTCCTGGCGTGGGCCGATGAAGTCGATCCCAGGATGCCGAAATACTAAAAGAAAATTGCGGGCTCTACTTTTCCCTTGAGCGCTCCGGCCAGGCCGGCGCGACGAGCCCGGCAAATGGGAGCACCAATGCCGCCGACAAAAATCACGGTCCGCAATGACGGTCCCTTGCGCGTCGAAGGGGAAGTCGAACTCGTCGATATGGAAGGAAAGCCGTACGGGCTTGGCGGCCGCACCGCGGTCGCGCTTTGCCGGTGCGGCCACTCCGCAAGCAAACCCTTTTGCGATGGGTCTCACAAGACCGCGGGTTTTCAAGACAAGCAGCAAGCACGGGATCTCCCGCCACCGCAGCCACCCAAGGCTTAACCCACATTTCTCACAAGATTCGACCACTTACACAATCGGTGATGTCACCCGGGAACGCCAATCTCCCGATTGGCGGCCTGAACCCCGCCAATCGGGAGATTGGCGTTCCCGGGCTTAAAGCCAATGCCAGCAAGATTATAAATCTCTAATCCCACCCCTCAACCCAAGGCTTCAATAGTGTCAAATTCGCCACTAGTGTGTGCCGGATTGGGAAGGCCGCTGGAGTACCGGTTACGTTTTCACCCAATCCCCTGGAACTGACTTCCTGCCTCTGTACCTCATCTGCCGTGCCGAACCTACAAGTCGTTGCATGTCAATACCGTACAGAACTGACCAGATCCTGGCTAAAAAGGCTCTGAACTTGCTCCTCTTAGTTGCGCAGTAAGAAATGGGGCCCATGCAACTGCTCAACTGGGGGAGCGGTGAGTGTGCTGAATCAAATTCGGGTGTGGTGTTGGCGCCTTCGGTGGTTTTTCGGAATTATCGGGGCGGTCGCGCTTCTGGCGATGGCTGCCTGGCTGCGCCGGCTTCCGTTTTCCTCTGAGCCCATACTCTATTCGTACCTGCAGATCGTTGGCAGCCTGCTGTGCTTCACGTACGCCGCGAATGCCCTGGTGCGGTTCCGCGGCACGCACGACCGTCTTACGCTGATCCTTGCCTTTGGATTCGTGCTTTCCGGCGCGATCGAAACAGCCGCGACATTCAATTTCTACGGCATTTTGGCTTCCGGCACATTCAACCAGTTGCGCGTGCCTCTGGCGTGGATGGTGAGCCCGACGTTACTGGCCATGGTCCTGATTGCCGCGCTCATCGTGGAGCGCCGCGTGCCGAACTCCCGCGACCCGGGAAGGGAGATTGCGGTCTCTCTCCTGGTGGTTGTCGGCGTGGCGTATATGACCAGCGCCGCCTACTTCGGGTCTCCCCTGGAACCCAGCATGCACCCAAGGGCCTTGCTTTCGAGGCCAGGGGATCTCCTGCCGGCGATTCTGTTTGGAATTGCCGCGGTTGGCTTTGGCCGCAGATCGCTGCACCGCGCCTCGCCGGGCGACCGCGCATTTTGCCTGGCGCTGTGGATGAACGTGGCCTGCCATGTCCTGGCCACGCAATCCGAGAGATTGCTCGATGCGCCGTTCACCATGGCCCAATTCTTGAAAGTGGGCAGCTATGCCATCGTCCTGGGCGGGGCGCTGCTGGACAACGCACGATTGTTCGATCAGGTCCGCCAACTCGCTGTGACGGACGCGCTGACCGGCCTTTCGAACTACCGCACGCTGATCAACGTCATGGAAACGGAAATCCAGCGCTCGCATCGCACGGGCCGCCCTTTTGCCATTCTCCTGTTCGACCTGGACGGCTTGAAAACCATCAACGACCAGCACGGGCACCTGGTCGGCAGCCGCGCCATCTGCCGCCTGGCAAGCGTCCTTCGGATCCATTCCCGCTCGATGGACACAGCGGCGCGCTACGGCGGCGATGAATTTGCCGTGGTGTTGCCGGAAGCGGGCCAGGAAGCGGCCACGTCCGTGAGCCGGCGCATTTGCGAGCGCCTGGCTAAAGACGGCGAATTTCCGCAAGTCACGGTGAGCGTCGGCGCGGCGGTTTTTCCGCAGGACGGAGAAACGATTGAGAGCCTGTTCAATGCCGCGGACCGGGCGCTGTACGGGATGAAACGGCGGCCGGATGGGATTCGGGCGCTGGCCCGCATTGCGGCCTGCTTGTAAAAAAACGCGTGCAGGTCCGCCGCGGCGGAAAGCCCGCGGGATTACTGAGGGAAACGATGGCGCAAGCATTCGATATCGAGCGACTCGAAAAAAGAATTCCGATGACGGTGGCAGTCCATATTTCCGGGCACCAATCCGCTTCCGAGGTAGAGACGACGTTCACTGAGGACGTCAGTTCCCGCGGGGCGCGCGTTCCGAGCATCCGCCGCTGGCGGCCCAACGACACGCTGAACATCGAGTCGTTGCCCGGCGATTTCCGCGCCCTGGCGCGCGTGGCGTACTGCCGCCCGCACCCGGAAGGGTATGTCATCGGACTTGAGTTCCTAGAGCCCAGTGGCCGGTGGGTGGTTAACGCCCCAGTCGGCTCAGGGAAACCGCTGCAAGGATAGGAGGGACACGCGAAGGCAAACAACTGGCGTAAGGTTGTACCCAAGAGCGCTTGACATTCCGCGGGAACGGGATGGCAAGCGCTTTTGACGTTTTTGGGGGAGGAAGCGTGACTGGTGACTCGTGAATCGTGATTCGTAATTCGTGGCTCCCTTTAACTTATGATTGGCAACACGTAATTGCTGGAAGCCCCGGAGAGTCTGTGTGAGAACTTGGTTCTGGTTCATGTAGCGCCCGCCTTCAGGCGGGCATCCGCTTAATTCCAAGGTGCCCGCCTGAAGGCGGGCGCTACAAAAACGTGCCAATTTTGAGTTCTCACACAGACTCGGAGGGGCG
>JBGQJJ010000191.1:0-3782 GCA_041498955.1 Terriglobia bacterium | reverse complement strand
CCAGATCAGCGCGCCGCTGAGCAGCACCCCGGCCGTGACGATGAATGGTGTAATCCAGAATCCCCTCTGCGCGAAAAAGCCGAACACGACGGGCGAAACGGACGCTGCCAACGCTCCCGCGGTGTTCATCACGCTGCTCACCGTGCCGCTGAATTCTCCCCCCACATCCATCGGCACCGCCCAGGCCGGGCCGATCACCAATTCCAAAAAGAAAAAAGAAATGGCCAGGCACGTGACCGCCGTCCACGCGTTGTGAGTTAACGCTGTCGGAATCAGCATGGCGCCGGAAACGAGCAAGCCGGGCACCGCCACGACGCGGCGCGCAAGCTTGAGTCTGCCCGTCCTCCGGTACACCAGGTCGCTCACCGATCCCCCGACCAGGTCCCCAACCATTCCGGCGAAGAGTGGCAGCGAAGCGACAAAGCCCAGAGACTTCAGCGAGAAGTGCCGGTATTCCTGCAGGTACGTGGGATACCAGGTAAGGAAGAAATAGGTTCCGTAAAAGAAGCAGCCATACGCGGCGGCGATGTACCACATGTTCGGCGAGCGGAGAATTATTTTCCAGGATACATTCCGCCGCTTCCCTGCCTCGAGCTGTTTGATCGAGCCATCCGCGTTGAGGCCGCGAATGTGGGCTAGCTCGGACCGGTTCACACCCTTGTGGTCCTCAGGACGATTCAGGTAGATCACGCCAAAAACCGTGGCCCAAATCGCGCCCAGAGATCCGAAAATATAGAAAATGGCGCGCCATCCGAAAGCGCTCATGATGGCCACCGCGACAAACGGCGTAACCGCCACCGCAAATCGGCTGAAGCAATGCGTGATCCCCTGGATGCGTCCGCGCTCCACCTTTGGGAACCAGAGCTGCATCCCACGCGTCGCCACAGGGAACGCGCCCGCCTCGCCCAACCCAAGCAAAAAACGCGCGCCAATGAGAGTAAATAACCCTGCTGCGGCGCCGGTTGAGACTGCCGCGATCGCCCACCAGAACATGATGACGGTGAGCACTTTCCTGGGGCCGATGCGGTCCCCCAGCCATCCGCCCGGGAATTGTCCCAGCGCGTAGGCCAGGGCAAAGGCGCTGAAGACCCATCCCATTGCGGTTTTGCTCAATCCAAATTCCTTTGCGATGGCGGGCGCGGCAACCGAAATGTTGCTGCGATCCATGTACGTGATCAGGTACATGAAGCTGATGAGAAGGAGAACCAGCCAGCGGGTTCCAGTTGGTTTGGATAAAGTGTTCTCTAGCGTGGCGGCGTTAGCGGAAGCGGACGTGCGATTCATGTCCGGCATTCTTGCCCCTGTCGTTGCTCGGAACAATAGGAAAGAAGAGATTGCCTGGCCCAGTGACGTCCCCGAGCCCGCACTTGGGACACATACTACGCGGGGCTAGAACAGGACGATCCGCGCGATTTGAGTAGGACAGCCACTCTTGGCTGTCCGCTTTTGCCCTGCCAATATTGTGCGGGGACAGCCAAGAGTGGCTGTCCTACCGTTCATTCCTGCGCTCGCGCGGGTGCCGTTGTGCGAACTCCGGCGAAATCGCTCTCCCCAGCGCGGCGCCGGCCCGAAGCGGGCCAGGCGATGTCGATGGGCCGATTCTCCTCGGCCGATTGATCCGCCGCCTGATAGACCTGCATCACCATCCGGGCGTGCTCGGGCGTGACGAGCGGCGTCTTGCCGCGGGCCACGCAATCCAGAAAGTGAATGGTCTCGGCCTCCATGGGCCCCGCATAGACGTGCTCCACTTTTTCGCCGGGCATGGTGGAAAGCGGGAATTCGATCCCGCGCTTCATCGTGTTGATACTGACGTCCCGGTGCGAATCGTCCACCATGATCGCGCCTTCGCTGCCGACCATCTCGATCCACGTGGACGAGAAATTCGGATATGCGGGCGGAAGCACCCAACCGGCGCCAATCGTGAAAACGCTGCCGTCGTCCAGGGTCACGATGATCCAGACGCAATCCGGCACGCCGTGGGTCGGCTGCATGATCTTGTTGACCAGCTGCGCGTACACGCGCACCGGTTTCCGCGGCTCAAAGCACCAGAGCATGAAGTCGATATCGTGCGTCGCTTCCATGGCGGCCGGTGAAAGCTTGATGCGGCCGCCGATTTTGTTGCCGAGGTTGCGCGTGATGTGGCGGCTCACGAGCGCGCTCACCGGCTGGCCGATCGTGCCGTCCGCGATCGAGCGCTTGACGTATGCGAATTTGGGATTGAAGCGCTGCGAATATCCGATCGTGAAGAGCAGCGACTTGGACCGCGCCAGATCGATCAATTCATCCGCTTCGGCCAGCGTGAGCGAGATCGGCTTCTCGAGCAGGAGGTGTTTTCCGGCGAGCAGCGTCTCCTTGGCCATCGGGTAGTGCACGGTTTCCGGCGTGGCGGAGACGATGATGGCATTGATCTTGTCGTTCTTCAGGAGAGCGCGGTAATCGGTCGTCGCCGTGACGGGCTTGGTTTTCTCGGCCACTTCCTTAAGCCGCGCCTCTTTGATTTCGGCGATATGCAGTTCGCTCACATAAGGGCTCGCGGCGCACGTTTCCGCGCGAATCCCTCCGCACCACCCCGTTCCGATAATTCCAATGTTGACCTTCTGCATGTTTCCTCCGCTCAGGAATCCCGCGTTCGAGGAATCAAGAGTTCTTGCGTGGGCGCGGCCCAGCGGCCCAGTCAGGCCTCCATGTTAGCTGATTTTGCTTTCCGGGCGCGCCATATTACAACTAGCCGCAGCATGCCACAATCCTCGGGGGTAGTAGCGCCGGCGTCCCGCCGGCTCTTCGGATTTTTCTCCACCTCGAAAATTGCCGGCAAGATGCCGGCGCTACCAATCCCTTTGCGATGCGGCACGGGATGATCAGTAGGAAATTTAGACGAGATCGAACCTGTTCCTTTTATTTTTAGTGAGCATCAACGGAGAGATATTTGATGGAGCACGGAGCGCCGTCGTATACCACGGCGGCCACGTAGCCTTCGGCGGGATGATACGCAGCCATATGCCATCGGGACTCCACGCCGCCGAGAAACTGCGAGGGCTTCTCAGGCAACAGACTGACGGAAAAACTGTCGAGGGGAATCTGCAATCCCATTCCGGTCGCTTTTAAGTATGCTTCCTTGCGCGTCCAGCAATGGAAGAAGCCTTCGACTCTCGCTTCCGGCGGCAACGTTCGCAGATCGTTCACCTCGCGGGCTGAAAAATAACGCTGTGCAATATCCTCGCCCGCGGATTCCGGCCGGACGTGCTCTACGTCTATCCCAAGATTTCGTTCTCTCGCAATCGCATACACCACCAGGCCTGAAGAGTGCGACAGATTGAAACGAAGTCCACTCGAAGCGTTCCCTCCCGCGAGAGAAGGCTTTCCGTGCTGCCCATAGGAAAACTCCAGGCCGGCCGGAGCTTGCTGAAGATACCCGCCGAGCAATTCACGAAGCAGGCCGCGCGCCACGACGAATCGATTTCTGTCGTTCACGAAATGGAATCGATCCGCCCGGGCTTTCTCCTCCGGCGATAGCGTCGATTCCAATTGGCCAAGAATTGTTTCTTCGCGGTCGAGCCTCGCGTGCCACACGTGGATTTCGTCCCCGATTTCTTCCCTATTCGTTGAGGAAATAAGCTGCACCGCTCCCCTTTTCCTGCGAGCCGCCGGCCCGCCGATCGAGCATCTCAGATCACCGCAAACCGTACTATTTTCTTGTGCAACCGGACCCCTGTACGAAACGAAACATGGGTGTTCGATTCTAGGGTAGAGCGCTGGCGATATCAATTTCGCTGGGATAACAT
>JBGQJJ010000190.1:0-3793 GCA_041498955.1 Terriglobia bacterium | reverse complement strand
TTGAATTCCTTTTTCTTCTTCGTCGATTTTGCCGGCGCCTGTACGCCGGCGTCCTGCTGCGGTTCTTTTGCCAAGTCAGTACCCTCGCTTGAAACCTGCCGTTTTTGTAGGACAGGCTTCAGCCTGTCGCCTTTGTCCTTGCATGCCGACTCAAAACCAACAGGCTGAAGCCTGTTCTACTTAGACTACTTGCGCGCCGCGACTTTCTTCTTGGCAGCGACAGCGCCCTTCCGCGGGCCCTTGCGAGTACGCGCGTTGGTGTGTGTCCGCTGGCCGCGCACGGGAAGATTCCGGCGGTGCCGCAGGCCGCGGTAGCACTGAATTTCGATCAGCCGGCGGATATTCATCTGGACCTCCTTGCGGAGATCCCCCTCGACGCGGCCCTCGGATTCAATCGCCTGGCGCAGCCGGTTGATTTCTTCCTCGGTCAGGTCCTTGACCTTTTTTGTATCTTCCACGTTCGCCTTGGCGCACAGGGAGCGGGCGCGCGGCTGTCCGATGCCATAGATCGACGTCAGGCCGACCCAAATGCGCTTCTGCGGCGGTAGATCCACTCCTGCAATACGTGCCATGCGTGCTCCTCAATTCCTTTAGAACTATCTCTTCGGATCTATCCCTGGCGCTGCTTGTGCTTGGGGTTGACGCAAATCACGCGCACCACGCCGCGCCGGTGGATCACCTTGCACTTGTCGCAAATCTTTTTTACCGATGCCCGAACTTTCATTTCCCGCTCCTCGCAAAAAATCTTATTTGTAGCGATACACGATGCGGCCGCGCGTCAGGTCGTACGGCGAAAGCTCCACCGCGACTTTATCCCCGGCCAGGATGCGGATGAAATTCTTGCGCATCTTTCCGGAAATGTGCGCGAGCACCCGATGCTTGTTTTCCAGTTCGACCCGAAACATCGCGTTGGGCAGCGGCTCAATCACGGTGGCCATCACTTCGATGGCGTCTTCCTTCGGATTGGACGCGTCGGCTTTGCGCTTTTCCGGTTCGGGTCTCTTGCCCATGTGCCCTCTCGCGCCCCCTACCAAGACGGTCCCTGCATTTCCCGGGGACGCGTCAAAACCCAGGGTCCATTGGAGGTCACCGCGACGGTGTGCTCGAAATGCGCCGACTTGGTGCCGTCGGCCGTCACGGTGGTCCATTCGTCATCGAGCACCCGAACGTCAGGTTTTCCTATATTCACCATGGGCTCGATTGCCAGGACCATTCCTTCCTGCAGGCGCGGGCCGCGGCCCGGTTCGCCATAATTGAGCACGTTCGGCTCCTCATGAATGTGCGTCCCGATGCCGTGCCCGCAAAGATCGCGGACGACCGAGTAGCCATTCTTCCGCTCGACCCATTCCTGCACCGTGGCCGAAATGTCGGAGAGGCGGTTACCCACCCGCACCTTTTCAATCGCCAGATCCAGGGATTCCCGAGTCACTTGCAAAAGTTTCTTCAATTCGGGAGTAATCTCCCCCACCGGCACGGTCACCGCCGCATCCGCATAGTAACCCTCGCATTCGACGCCAAAGTCGAGCGAAATGATGTCGCCGGCTTGAAGAACACGCGACTTCGACGGGATCCCGTGCACCACTTCGGAATTGACCGAAGTGCACAGCGTCGCCGGATAGCCCCGGTAGTTCTTGAACGCCGGGCGAACTTTGCGTTCCGCCGTCTTGCGTTCCGCGTATTCGTCGAGTTCCTTCGTGCTCACTCCCGGGCGGGACATCCCGCGCAATTCGTTCAATACTTCCCAGATGACCAGGCCGGCGCGATGCATCTTTTCCAGCTCCGCCTGTGACTTGCAGACAATCATTTATGCGTTTTCGCCCCGTCCAGAATCCTGGCAATGCTCTCGGTGACCACATCCGCGATGGACATCGCATCGACGGGACGCAGCAGCCCTCGCAATGTGTAGTACTCGACGAGCGGCTGCGTCTGCCGGTCGTAGGCCGCCAGGCGCTCGCCGATCACCGCTTCGGAATCATCCGGGCGGTGAATCAATTCGCTGCCGTCGACGTCGCAAATGCCTTCGCGCTTTGGCGGGCGCTCGTAAACATTATAGATGTGCCCGCCCGTCTTGCAGATTCTTCGGCCCGTCAGCCGGCGCATGAGCAAGCCAGGGTTCACGACCATGTGCAACACGACCGTACAGCCCAGTTGGTGCTGCTTGCAAATCCGCTCCAGGTCGTCCGCCTGCCGGAGCGTGCGGGGAAAACCATCGAAAACAAATCCTTTGGCGCAATCCGGCTGGTCGATTCGCGCCTCGACCATGCCCAGCACGACTTCGTCGGGGACCAGTTCGCCGCGCTCCAAAAGCGGTTTGGCCTGGCGGCCGAGTTCCGTCTCGCGCTGGATATTGTCGCGAAACATGTCCCCGGTCGACAGGTGCGGCAACTGATACCGCTGCGCGATGCGCTGGGCTTGCGTCCCTTTGCCGGCCCCCGGCGGGCCCAGCAAGATCACCGCACGCCCCAGTCCCTGCAAAATGCCTACTCCGCCACGATCAGCCGTAACGTCGGCCACGCAGCTTTCCCTTCTTTACAAATCCTTCGTAGTTCCGCATCACCAGTTGGGCCTCGATCTGCTGGACTGTATCCATCGCCACGCCGACCACGATTAATAGCGAGGTGCCGCCAAAATAAAAATTAACTTTCAACCCTTCCAGAACGAAGCGCCACATATGATTGTCAAACCACGTTCCGACAAAAGGCAAATGCTGAAGGTGAACGCCGGCCATGAGCCACTCCGGCAAGAGACACACCGCGGCCAGATAGACCCCTCCCACAAACGTCAGCCGCCGAAGAACGCGGTCGATATGCTCCGACGTATTGCGGCCGGGACGTATGCCCGGGATGAATCCGCCGTACTTCCGCATGTTGTCGGCAAGCTCGGTGGGATTGAACACGATCCCGACGTAGAAGAACGCAAACAAGATAATCAGCGTGATGTAGACCAGAACGTACCAGGGCTCGCCCCAGGCCAGGTTCGTGGCCAGCCAGTCGAAGGCTTTGAATTTCCTGCCCAGGAACAAATTGATGGTGCCCGGAAACGTGAGCAGGGAGCTGGCGAAAATCGGAGGAATGACGCCGCCCGAATTGACTCGCAACGGGAGATAGGTCATCTGGCCGCCCATCATGCGGCGTCCCATCACCCGCTTGGCGTATTGCACGGGGATGCGCCGCTGCCCGCCCTCCACGAAGACAATCACGCCTACGACCGCGATCATCATGGCCATCAGCAAGATCAAGGCGAGGCCGGTAAACGGCCCCCATTGCGCCGTCCGGAACTTGTCAAACAGATCGCCGACCGCTCGCGGAAGTCCGACCACGATTCCCGCAAAAATGATCAGCGACATTCCGTTGCCGACGCCGCGCTGGGTGATTTGCTCGCCGAGCCACATGATGAACGCGGAACCCGTCGTCAGCGTCAGGATCGTCATCAGCACGAAGGCCCAACCGGGGTTGTAAACCAGGGGCTGATTGCTCGGCCCGCCGGTACGCATCAAGGTTTCCGCGATGGAAAACGACTGCACGATGCTGAGCAGGATCGTCAGGTAGCGCGTGTACTGCGTGATCTTGCGCCGGCCGAGCTCCCCTTCTTTCTGCAGCCGCTCGAGGTAGGGCCACACCACCTGCATCAACTGCAAAATGATGGAAGCCGTGATGTAGGGCATGATGCCCAGCGCGAAAATCGTCAGCCGGCGGAAGTTGCCGCCGCTGAAGAGATCGATGACGCCCAGCACGGAGCCTTGATTCTGCTGGAAGAACTGCGCCAGAACGTCCGTGTTGATTCCCGGGGTGGG
>JBGQJJ010000189.1:0-3844 GCA_041498955.1 Terriglobia bacterium | reverse complement strand
GAAGCGCCTGCTAAGATCCCTGAGAGTGAGTCCTTCAATACCCCGCGAAAACCAGACAGGCTGAAGCCTGTCCTACACTGTGAACGAAGTGCCGCAACCGCAACTGCGGGTGGCCTGCGGATTCTGGAACACGAAGCCGCGCCGCATCAAGTCTTCCTGATAGTCCAGCGTGGTTTCATTCAGGTAAAGGAAGCTCTTCGGGTCCACGAACAGCCGCGCGCCGTTTTCTTCGATTACCTTGTCGCGGTCTCGCGCCTGCGTCTCCAGACGCATCGCGTAGGTCAGCCCGGAGCAGCCGCCGCCCTGAACGCCAACGCGCAGCCCGCCGGTTTCCACGGCCACGCCTTCCTTGGCGAGCAGCTCCTGAATTTTTGTCGCCGCTTTTTCGGTAACGTGAATCATGTTCCCTTCGACCCCATCCTCTGTAAAACGCATATCAAGTACACTTCGATCTTTCTGCGCGGCGCGAAAGTCTGTTGGACCATGCTTCCGCGCCCGGGCGATTAGTCGCCGACAGTCGTCGCGGTGGCCGCCGTTGTGGAAGTTTCTTTCTTCTTCTTCCAGTCCGCGATGGCGGCCTTGATGGCGTCCTCGGCGAGAACCGAGCAGTGAATCTTCACCGGCGGAAGGCTCAACTCGCGCACGATGTCCGTGTTCGAGATGGCCAGCGCTTCCGCGACGGTCTTGCCCTTGACCCACTCCGTCGCGAGCGAAGAACTGGCAATCGCCGAGCCGCAGCCGAAGGTCTTGAACTTGGCCTCTTCGATGACCTGCGTTTCGGGATTGATCTTCATCTGCAGCCGCATGACGTCGCCGCACTCGGGCGCGCCAACCAGGCCCGTGCCCACGTTCGGATCTTCCTTGGGCAGGGTGCCGACGTTCCGCGGATGCTCGTAATGATCGACTACCTTATCGGAATAAGCCATTTCACTCCCCCTTCTAATTTGACGAATAAATCTCTTCCGGGATTCTTCTTAATGTCCCGCCGAAGCTCCCCAATTCATCTTGCTGAGATCGATGCCTTCCTTGGCCATTTCGTAGAGCGGCGAGAGTTCGCGCAGGCGCTGCACGACTTCAATCACGCGGCTGGTGACGTAATCCACTTCTTCCTGCGTGTTGAAGCGGCCCAGGCCGAAGCGGATCGAAGTGTGCGCCAGGTCTTCGCCGACGCCCAGAGCCTTGAGCACGTAGCTTGGTTCGAGCGTGGCCGAAGTGCAGGCCGAGCCGCTGGAAACCGCGACGTCGTTGATGCCCATGAGCAGCGATTCGCCTTCGACGAACGCGAAGCTGATGTTGATGTTGTGCGGCAGGCGGTGCGTCATCGAGCCGTTGATATAGACTTCGTCGAGCTTGGCGAAGATGGTGTCCTTCAGGCGTTCGCGCAATCCGCGCAGGCGCGTGCTTTCCTCCGCCATTTCGTTCTGGCAAAGCTCGGCGGCCTTGCCGAATCCGACGATGCCCGGCACGTTCAGCGTGCCCGAGCGCATGCCGCGCTCGTGGCCGCCGCCGTCGATCTGGGCGGAGAGTTGCACGCGCGGGTTGCGCCGGCGCACATAGAGAGCGCCGCAGCCCTTGGGCCCGTAAATTTTGTGCGCGGTCAGCGAAATCATGTCGAGATTGTCTTTTTGCACGTCGACCGGAATTTTTCCGGCCGCCTGCACGCCATCGGTGTGGAACAAGATGCCCTTTTCCTTGGCGATCTTGCCGATTTCCTGGATGGGCTGAACCACGCCGATTTCATTGTTGGCGTACATGATGGTGATTAGAATCGTTTTCGCGGTGATGGCGCGGCGCAGATCGTCGAGATCGATGCGCCCGTCCTTGGCAACGGGGAGATAGGTCACCTCGTAGCCGTATTTCTCGAGGCGCTTGCAGGTGTCGAGAACGGCTTTGTGCTCGGTGACCTGCGTGATGATGTGGTTGCCCTTTTCGCGGTACATTTCCGCGGCGCCTTTGAGCGCCAGGTTATTCGACTCGGTGGCGCCGCTGGTGAAGATGATCTCCTTCGGCGTCGCGTTGATCAGACGGGCGATCTGCGCGCGGGCGTTCTCGACCGCTTCTTCGGCCGTCCAGCCAAAGGAGTGGTTGCGGCTCGCGGCGTTGCCGAACTTCTCGTGGAAGTAGGGCAGCATCGTCTCGACCACGCGCGGGTCCACCGGGGTGGTGGCGTGGTAATCCATGTAAATCGGCAGTTTAATAGCCATGCTTGTGTCTCCCGTCTCGAATTCTTTTGATCCCCTGACGCAAATTCTTCATTCCAGCAGTGTCCGCCGAGGCGGACCCGCAAACTCAAATCGACAGCCCGACGAGTTCCGCGTCGGGCGAATCCTCGGCCATTTGCGAAATCGTGACCGAGCGCAACACTTGCGCAATACTTTCATTCACTCGCCGCAGCGGCTCGCGCACGGTGCAGGTAGAACTCTGATCGCAATTCCCATGGTTCGTTACGCACGAGGTGATCACTAGCGGCCCGTCCACGGCGTTGATGACGTCGAGCGCTGAAATTTCCTTCGGGTGCCGGGCCAGTTGATAGCCTCCGCTCGAACCGTGACGCGCCGTTAAGAGTCCGTGCTTCGCCAATCGTTGCAGCACCTTCGCCAGTAGCGGCGCCGAAATCCCATATGCATCGGCGATATCGGAAGCGCTCTGCGAAGGCTCACCCCGATGCGTCGCCAGGTGCCTGACGGCGATCAGCGCATAGTCCGCTTTCTTGGAGAGCTTTAACATTTGATATGCGACCAAACTAGTCGTAGTTGAATGATAAGGCCAGTCCGGTGCCGATGTCAAGTGGGTCCAGATTAGGCAACTCCCACCGGGCCAGCACCTTACATTACGACCAATTTGGTCGGGTTAGTCAAATTTGATGCAATGAAATGGCTGAATTGGGGGTCGAATGGCGGTTATTCCGGGCCGAACGGTCAAGCTGCATTTGTATGAAATCCATCATTGGTCTGGGAACTGGATGAGGAAGCCTGGGAACGCCAATCTCTCCGCTGCGGCGGACGTTTCGCAAACCGCCAATCGGGAGATTGGCGTTCCCGGGGGCACTCTCATCATTAATCCTCCGTGGGGAACTCAGTTCCCTGGGAAGACCTCCACAAATCCCATGCGGGCGGAGAGATTTCCGCTCCACCAGACGCGATTGGGATTGTTTGGATCGATCTCCAGCCTTCTGGGGTCCGACTCGGAATCCGGAAGGGGGAACTCGACCCATTCACCCGTCTTGGGATTGTAGCGGGCAATTTTGTCGGCCATTTGTTCGCTCACCCAAATCAGGTTGTTCTTGCGGTCCACGGTGACGGAGTACGTGCCGGGGGTTTCTGTGGGCGGAGCGAAGAACGTCATTTGCTTGGTTTCGTAATCGACTTTCATCAGGAGTCCCGCGTTCCAAAGTCCGACCCAGAGGTCGCCGCGGCCATCGTGGCTCATGCGGCGCGGGTAGGCGATGCCGTCGAATGGGATCTTATACTCCTCAACTTTGCCGGTGACCGGGTCGATTCTGGACATGCGGTCGGCCATATCTTCGGCCCACCACACGGACCCGTCGCCGGCCACGGTGATGCCATAGGCGCCATTGGGTTTCTGCGTGGCGAGGTAGGAAGGCGTGTCAAAGAACTTGAATTCCTTGGTCGACGTGTTGAGCATGCGCACCTGGTTTCCGGCCGTCTCCCAGATGGTGCCGTTCGGATGGATGAGCATTGAATTGCCGCCGGCATCGGCGCGATTGTCCTTGGGCCAATCGTACGCAGTGAATTTTCCTGTGTTGACGTCGTAGTCCAGCCAGCGGTAGTTGGGCCCGTCGGGAACCCACAACTGTCCTTTGGCGTCGATCTGGAGGTTGCCG
>JBGQJJ010000188.1:0-3973 GCA_041498955.1 Terriglobia bacterium | reverse complement strand
GCTGGTGCACGATCTTTCTCGCCAGCAGGGCTGGGGAACGGACGGCATCAAGACTCTTCCCGTTGGCACCGACGTTTCGCAGATTTCGGCGCTGAAAACTCACCAGATCGACGGCTGCGTCATTGATTTGGCCGCGGCCTATCGCCTTGAGGAAGAGGGGGTCACACGGACTGTCCTGCGCTTCGGCGGCCTATTCAAAGATTTTCATATTCACATCATTTATGCGCGCCGCTCATTCATCGACAAGAACCCGGACGCGGTGCGCGCTTTCCTTGCCGGCTGGTTTGAGACGATTGCCTTCATGCGCCAGAATAAAAACAAAACCGTCGAGATTTCCGGCCGCGTCATGGGAGTTTCCCCCGCCATTGCAGGGAGGGTTTACGACGAGTTGATGCCCATGTTTAACGCGACAGGAAAATACAATCCAAAAGCGCTCGAAGTCTTGCGGCGGTCGTATGTCGAGATGGGCATCCTTCCGGTCGAGCCCGACATGAGCCAGTTGGTCACTGAAAAATTCTTGCCGCCTGCTTCGAAGTAATGAACGAATTGCGTTTCCACGTTTCCCCGCGTGATCGCGGCGAGAGGACATCAGGATCGTGACCGACGCCACGCCGGCGATAAAAGTGGATAGCGTGACCCAGGCGTATGGGGCGCCGGGAGACGCGCTCCGCGTCGTCGCCCTGGAAAGCGCTTCGCTGGCGGTGGCCCGTGGCGAACTCGTTTGCCTGATTGGACCGAGCGGATGCGGCAAGAGCACACTGCTTAACTTGCTGGGCGGTCTCGCCATGCCGACGTCTGGGAAAATTTGGATTGACGGCGAACCGGTGACAGGACCGCTGCCTCAGAAAGTCGCCTACGTTTTCCAGGAGAATGCCCTATTCCCCTGGCGGACCGTTCTCGACAACATAAAGCTGGGCATGGCGTTTCAAGGCGTGCCGCAAGCGGAGCGGGAATCGCGGGCGCGCGAGTCTCTCGAGGCCGTGGGACTCTCCGATTTTGCCGATCATCATCCAGGCCAATTGTCCGGCGGAATGAAGCAGCGAGCGCAGCTTGCACGCGCTCTCGGTTTGCGCACAGAAATTCTGTTGATGGACGAACCATTTGCCGCGCTCGATGAGCAAACACGAATGGTGCTGGGAGAAGACCTCTCCGTATTACTTGCGCGCACGGGGAAAACAATTGTTTTTGTCACGCATAGTCTTGTTGAGGCTATATTCCTCGCCGATCGCGTCGCTGTGTTCAGCGCGCGGCCCGGGCGAATCAAACAAATTATTTCAGTGGATGAAGAGCACCCGCGCAACCGGAGCTTTATGACTTCACCCAAGCTCAGCCAATTGCGCAACGAGCTTTACGAACTCCTGCACGATGAAATTCGCAAGACCATGGATCAGCCGAAGCCTGTCGCCGACTCGCCCGCCGATGAAACCTTCACGGCCGACGATGGTGGAAAATCGTGAGCGGCTCCCGGCTCGCGCAACGATTTGTTCAACTGGGATTTCTGGTCCTGGTCGCCCTTGCCTGGCAAATCATCGTCAGCCGCGGCGGCGTGAGTCCTATCCTGCTGCCTCCGCCTGCCGCGGTGTACCGCGAATTTCTGTCTTTACTCCGCACCGGGATGTTCTGGCCCGATTTGAAAGTGACTTTTTATGAGCTAGCGGTTGCATTCTCAATCGCAGCTGTCGCCGGCAGTTCGATTGGTTACTTTGTGAGCCGGTCGCGCTACGCCATTCGTGTATTCGACCCGCTGTTCGCAGGAATATTTGCGATCCCCGCGATCCTACTCTATCCACTTTATGTTCTTTTCTTCGGACTCGGACCGGGATCGAAGATCGCCATGGGCGCAACGATTGCTTTCTTTCCCATCGTACTCAACACGATTTCCGGGCTGAGTCGCGTCGATTCGGCTTATGTGACCGCGGCGCGGTCCATGGGCGCCTCTTCCCCGCAGATGTTCTGGTCCGTGATGTTGCCTGCCGCGTTTCCCATCGTCCTCACGGGTCTGCGAATGGGCCTCATCCTGGCCTTTCTCTCGATTCTCGGGTCTGAGACGATTGCATCTTTTTCCGGTCTTGGCCATCAGATCGCTGGACTCGCCGAGAATATGGATACGGCGCGCATGTTCGCCTACATTGTTTTTGTCCTGCTGATCGCGTTCATGATCAATTTCGCGGTTTCTTTCGCCGAGGCGCGCGGGCGGCGGGAAGGCGGCATGAGCGCCGTAAGCTCTGCGACGGGAGAAAGTGCTGCCCGTGGCGGCGCGGGAATGAAGTTGCATCCCGCTATCGCTCGAATCGGACTCGTCGGGGCAATACTTGTGGCCTGGGAAACGGGCGCGCGCGCATTCGGCGATCCCTTGTTCATAAGCCCGCCGTCGCGCGTGCTCGTCGCGATGCTGCATCTCGCGGCGGAAAAAAACGTCGTTGCCGCCGTCACCCTTACCTGCTGGGAACTGATTGTTGCTTTCGCGCTTTCCTTGATGATCGGGCTCGCGGTTGGCCTGATCGTTGGCTTGCATCGTTTCACGCGAGGCTCGATTTATCCAATCGTCTTGCTGCTTTACGCGATGCCGCTGGCAACTGTCCTGCCCTTGTTCGTGATAGTTTTTGGAATCGGAGCCGCCTCAAAGATCGCCTTCGGCGTGAGTCATGGCGTGTTTCCGATTATCCTGGCGGTTGCGGCCGGCGTGCAGAATATCAAGCCCATTCTGCTCACGAGCGCCAAGTCCATGGGCGCGAGGCGCCGCCAGGTCCTGTTCTCGGTTGTGTTTCCGCACATGCTTCCGAGTTTATTTACAGGAATGAGGCTCGGTATGAGCGCGGTGTTGTTGGGTGTATTGCTCGCCGAGCTCTATGTATCCCAGTCGGGAGTCGGCTATCTAACGAGCATGTTCACGCAAACTTTTCAGCCGCAAAATCTGTTTGCGCTTGTTGCCATACTTGGTGCGATTGCAGTGGCGCTGAATGAGTTGTGCCGCTCGTCGGAATCCAGGCTCAACCGGTGGCATTTATGATGGAACTAACAGTGATTTCCCAGGGTTTGGTAGCGCCGGCGTCCCGCCGGCGATTTTTGTACCTATGTCGCGGCGCAAAACCGCAGGCGGGACGCCGGCGCTACCAAACTCTCACCGTCGCGAGAAATTCCGGCTAGTGACGCGAGAAACGAAATGTTTGTCGAGATTAATGAGAGAGGCTGCCATGTCTAGAAAACTGGAGCTGTCATTCGCATGCGGGGATTATGAAATTACCCGCCCGCTTATCGAAGGCGCGGTCAAGCCCGATGGAATCGACCTGACCGTGCTGACCGGGGCGGGGTCGCGAGAGCGTCACTGGCGCATGGCGCGCAACAACGAATATGACATCTGCGAATTCAACGCCTGCGCCTACTTCATGGCGCGCGACCGCGACGTTCGCTGGACGGCCATCCCGGTTTTCACGCACCGCAGATTCCGCCACGGCTTTATTTTCATCAATACGGCGAAAGGCATCAAGGAACCAACCGACTTGATCGGACGCAGAGTCGGCGGCACGAATTTTCAGCCGGCCGGCAGCATCTGGGCCCGCGGAATCCTCGAAGAATTCTTCGGCGTGCCGCACAAGAAACTCACCTGGATCACGGAGCGCGCCGAGGATATCGAATTCACGCCGCCTCCGGGACTCAAAATCGAGATGGTCCCTGCGCGGAAATCCCTCGACGATATGTTGGCCGAAGGCGAACTCGACGCCATGATTTCGCCGACCTTCCCGCGCCCCTTCCTCAAAGGAGATAAGCGCGTCTCTCGCCTCTTCCCCAACTACAAGGAAGTGGAGGCCGACTATTTCCGCCGCACCGGAATATTTCCCATCATGCACGTGATCGTGATTCGACAGGAAATTGCCGATCGGCATCCGTGGGTTGCGGCGAGCCTGGTGCGAGCGTTCGACGAGGCCAAGCGCATCGCCTATGAGCGAGTACGTAATCCTCGCGTCGTGCCGCT
>JBGQJJ010000187.1:0-3980 GCA_041498955.1 Terriglobia bacterium | reverse complement strand
AGGCAAACGACAGCGTCATGGAAACGCCGACAATGAAAAGGAAAAAAGGAAAGATCAGATCCGTCGGCGTCCAGCCGTTCCATTCCGCGTGTTCGAGCGGGGGATAGATGTGGCTCCAGGAACCGGGGTCGTTCACCAGAACCATCGCGGCAATCGTCGCGCCGCGAAACACATCCAGTGAAACCATGCGCTCGGGACGCGCCGGGCTCTCAGCCGCCAGGGAGCTCGATGCAGGCGCAACGATCGTTTCCGCCGAGGCGATGGTGAGACCCTCCAATGGCGGGGATAGTACAGCAGTGCGGGGAACGCCGCAACGCCGCAACGGCGAACCTGCTCACAAAAAAACGTGGCCGGGAGGGGGTATCCCGGCCACGCCATTTGCCAGAGGGAAGAAACTTTCGCGACTCCCGCGTACGGGTTGCGCGTCGCGTGCGGGTCCGCCGCGGCGGACTGCCCGCCGAATCCTAGTGATAAGCCAGGTTGTGCGCGCCGCAGAACATGGAACTGACGAAGCTGGCGCTCTGCGGGACCCACCACATGTGGCGTACCCACGGGTGCCTGCTGTACATCATTTTCCTGCCGGCGAAATCCATCAGCACCGGTCCGATCTGGATGGCGGCGTACAACGAAGCGTTGCCGGCGAACGGCCTCATCAAGGGATTCAGTTCCTGCGCACCGCTCGTCGTGATGGCGCGGCGCGTGGACCAGGCGTCAAAGGTTGCCGCGCCGCTCGAGCCGATGACCAGGCCTTTCCACATCAATTCTTTCCGGCGATTCTCGGCGCGCAACGCAGCAACGGACACCGTCATGGGCTTGCCTGCCCTCAGGAACGCGATTGGCGCGGGAGCTATCACCGCCAGCGGCAGGGGAGCATCCGGCAGCACCGCGTTGGATTCGATCGCGGGCTGAGCCTCAGCATCAAAGGAAGATGTCACGGTTGGCGAAAAAATTTCTGCGTCCACCGTGCTGGCCGAAGCAGAGGTAGTCGAGGGCGCATCGATCGCGGCCTTGTCCGCCGAAAAGGGAATTGTGGTCGCGAGCTGCGGATGAATCAGGAGTACGGCAATGGCGAGAAACATTTTAACTATCCTCAGTACGCTGCAGGGGCCTGGCTGGTGGCTAGCTGCAACGTGAGTCAAGGTTAGAAGCTGGGCTCGCCCATGGCTATGGCACGGTAGTCCCGTTCTGCTTAGAACGTCGGTTTTTGAAGGGTTGGGACGTTAGTCCTAGGACTGTCGGACTAAGGAGAATGGAATCTGGCGGGGTGTTCGTGAATAGTTCCGGCCTTCTGATTCTGTCTATTTCTATGTCATTGATAAATAACGAGTTACTGTAAATTCTGAGGCGTGTCCGGCATCTCCAAAACGGCAATCTTCCCGTCTGGCGTACGCTCCAAAGTGGGACCGTATAGTCCAATCTGTTCGCGCCGCCACCACAAGCCCTGTTCCCGCTTTTCGCTCCAGCCAGTGAACCAGTATTGCCATAGCACCACGCGAATCCGCTCGGGCGGATTCCCCGGGAATGGGTCCCTTGCGAAGAGAGCAATCACGTCAGGCTCGCCGGACAGGAGGCGCTCCTCAACCTGAATGACCCAGGGATACTGCCGCCAGTTGCCCAGCGAGGCGAACCACAGGTTCCAGTCAAAGCGCGGTTGATAGGGCGCATAAATCCGAGGGGGCGCATGCACGTCCTGCGGCTTGTTTTGGAAGGGATAGGGCGTCCAGGTCCGGCCGTCGCGCGAACCCTGGAATTCGATTTCATAGCGCTCACGCGTCATGACGGCAAACAGCCCGAACTCATTGACGATGCGGAACGGTTCCAGCGCGCGAATCGGGCCTACCGGGAGGGGCGCAGCCGGAAACAACATGAAGAGGAGGAGGGCCGACGTGGCGTAGAAAATCCACGTCAGGAAAATTGCCTGCACCCAAAGACGAAGATGGCTCCGCCAACTTTGCGTTTCGGCCGGCACTGCCACCGGCGCGCCATCGGAAGAAACGGCGGCGAGCCGCGGAATTCGCGGAAAAAACCGGGCCAAAAATTTATCGTCGAGCAACAGGAACCCAAGGACCAAGACAATGTAATTCAGGAAGGCATAGTTGCTGGTCAGGATGATGCCGATCTGCCAGGCGGTGATGAGGAAAAACATGACGATGCGCGAACGCCGGGGCAGAAATATGGCGAAGATCAGCACCAGCTCCAGCGCGAGCGTCAGGACCGCCGTGGCGGCATGAAACGCATGCGGCAACTGGTGCGCGTACCACGCGATCCAGGTGGGCAGCGGGCCATTTTGATAATACTGATCCATGGCCGTGAAATCGCGCCATTCCGGATCATGTCCCAGGATTTTTGCGATTCCCGATTCAAAGTAAATGCGGAACATCAACCAGAGGAGCAGATACCGGCTGGCGCGCGAGGGCGGGTCCGGAGATCCCCAACGCGGCCGCCACCCCGGAGGCGCAAAAAACAAGCTGATGAATCCGGCTTCGAGCAGCATTCCATCGGATTGATAACTCGCAAAATCCTGCGCCGCCGCAATGAAAGACAGAAACGCGACCAGGCAGATCGCCAGCATGCCGCGAGGGCAAACGTTCAGCACCAGCAGCAGCGCCGCCACCATTCCGGCGAAGACAACGCCCAGTAAAAAGCGGTCGCTCGACGACCACCAAAAAACGGTGGGCGCGTACCGGAACCGCGCGCTTCCCAACACGCGCGCCACCTGGACGAGATAGTCCCGCGCGGGAAGGATTCCATTCGGTCCAATGAGGCCGCGAATCTGGAATGCGAGGGAATAAAATGCGGAGCAAAAGATCAGTCCGAGCGCCCGGAGAAACAACCAGCGCGCGGCCAGAAAACCGGGAGGCGTGAAATCAGGGCCGAACAGGCGTTGCGGCATCGCTCTGAAATCGAAATCCATTGCCGGGCATTATACAGAAGGAAGTGGCACACGCTTCAGCCTGTGGGGTTTAGTCCTTGCAAGGCCGAACCCCCACAGGCTGAAGCGTGTGCCACTAGGCATGCCAGCACACATTGGTTCCGTGTTCAATGAAAGTAAAATAGTGTCGCAACTGGCTTGGGAGAAATCCAGACGTTCAACAAGCAGCGGAAGACTTGCCTTGACGGCGCTTTAACTTTTCAGGGTCTCACTCCGCGTCGATTTCGTCGAGGTCTTCCTTCTTGGGCAATTTCTTGGGGCCATAGAAACGTTGGCGGCATTTGCCGCAACGATAGGGGCGAAACGGCAGGAAGAGGAGAACCCAAAATTCGAAAAGGCGTCCGCGCTTGGTGCGATGCACGTGGTCGCTGCCGCACAGAGGACAATTTCTTTCCTCGGTGTACACAAACACGCCTAGTTTGCGCTTCATGGGAAACGCATGATAGCGCCGCGTGTATCCGGGTGCAATCGCCTGCCTCATCTAGGTTACCGAAACAGTACTTTCAAGAATCAAATAGATGCCAGGACCTGCATGGCGTGATGCCGCAGTTTGCCGAGATTGCGATTCATGGAATGCGCCCGCGGCAGAAACGGCAGCACGGGAGAGCGGCGAATCGCCAGACGGTCGAGAGCAATTTTCAAACGCTGGTCGTGGGGAGCGTAGCGCAGCCCTCGCACCAGGGTATCGGCGGCATCCTGTTTGCGGTCGGCAGCCACGTAGACCTCGGCGAGATTCAAATAGAGTTGCGCCTGGCGCCGGCTCATGCGTATGGCGGAACGGCAAAGTTCCTCCGCCTCGGCCCATTTCTGTTCCGTCGCCGCGATGGCCACTCCCATGTAGGAAATATAAAATGGATTGGCTGGTTCTTCTTCGAGAGCGCACTTGAGGTGGGGAAGCGCCTTGTTCGCATCGCCCCCGCGCAGAAATGTGAGGCCGGTGCGAAATTCCTGGAAAGCCTCGACCTGGATCATGTTCATTTCCTCCACTGGGCTGGTCCTCCGAGTTCGCCGAGCGCCATACCGCGCCGCGAGCCCTTCGTCAAACCTT
>JBGQJJ010000186.1:0-3999 GCA_041498955.1 Terriglobia bacterium | reverse complement strand
TCGCATGCTCTGGTTTTCGATAAGGCCGGCAACATCTGGTTTGCAAATGGGACGGAAGGAGCTCCCACGAAGTTCGATCCCGAAACCGGCAAGTTTTTCAGATACCCCCGGCCGCAGGACGTTCCTTACTCTGGCGATTTCATCACGCTGGATACAAAGGGGAATGTATGGTCTCCCCACCGCGAGGGAGCTTTCAAGCTGGATCCGCTTACGGGAAAATATACGAACTATTCCGACCGCCCCGGAAAAGCGAATTACGACCTCGCAGCGGATGAGGAAGATAAAGTTTGGGTTTCCAAGCCGGGCGGGAACGTCATGGAGATCGTCGATTCGCATACGGGCAAAATCGACGAGTTGGCTCTGAATTCCGTGGTTTCGCAAGATTACGAAGTCACGGCCAAAGACCGTGAACTCTCCGCAAGTCTGGGGCTAACGCCGAACACCGCCACGCCGCTTGAAAAAGGGCCGCGCCGGTCGGCGGCCGATCGAGAAAAGGATGTCATCTGGGTGTGCGAATTTTTCGCCGACCGGCTTGCGAAAATCGACGCGCGCACCAAGAAGGTGACCGAATATCCTTTGCCTCACCGCTTCAGCCAGCCCTATTCGGCCACCGTCAATGCCAAGGACCATACGGTCTGGATCACCATGCTGAACTCGGACCGGATCGCCAAGTTCGATCCGTCCACTGAAAAATTCACGGAATACGTGCTTCCGACGCGTGGCACGGAAATCCGTCACATCCAGGTCGATAGCAGCACGAATCCGCCGACGGTCTGGCTGCCTTACGACCGGACCAATAAAATTGCGAGAATTCAATTCAGGTAGAACACGCTTCAACTTGTTTGCTTTGATTGCGCCAAGCCCCGACACAAAACCCGACAGGCTTCAAGCCTGTCCTACGAATGCCTACGGAATCAGAATGGTCTTGCCCTGAGCACCCGTTTCCATGATTTCCTTGTGGGCGCGGACGGCCTCTCCGAGCGGAAGTTCCTTGCCGACCACCGGGCGCACTGTGCCGTTCTCAAGGCCCGCGTAGAGGCCTGCATGAACGTCCGCCTCATCGGCTTCGGAGATGCCCCAGAGAACGAAGCCGCGCACCGAGGAGGTGCGCGCCATCAGATCGCGCGGGGTGATCGAAATGTCTCCGCGGCTGCCGATGACGATCACCCGCCCGAATCGCGCGAGGAGTTTAAGGTCGGCGGCAAGGTTAACGTTGGCCAGCATTTCGAGGACGACGTCCACGCCGCGGCCGTTCGTCGCTCTGAGAATAGCGTCCGTGTAGCCCGTGTTCCGGTGGTTGAAGGCATGATGCGCGCCCTCGCGCCGCACGAGCTCAAGGCCTTTGTCCGTGCCTGCCGTGCCGATCACCGTCATTCCGATCGCGCGTCCGATCTGCACCGCGGCGATTCCCACGCCGCCGCTCGCGCCGTGAACGAGCAGCGTTTCCGAGGCGCGCGCGTTCGCGTGATGGTAGAGCGCGTGATACGCCGTGCCGCACGCCACGTAAATTCCCGCGCCTTGATTAAAAGTTGTGCGCTCGGGCAGGCGGTGCAGCTGCGACTCGAGCGCCAGCGAGTATTCCGCGTACGTCCCGGTGACAGGGTGCCCCACATAGACGCGGTCGCCCGGCTTGAATTTCGTGACGCCCTCGCCGACCGTATGCACGACGCCCGCGCCTTCGCCGCCGGGTACGTAGGGTAGCGGCGGCTTGATGGCATACGTGCCGGCGCGCATGTACGTATCGAACGGGTTCACGCCCGCCGCATGAATGCGCACGACCGCTTGTCCCGGCCCCGCCTTCGGCGTGGGGAATTCCTCCAGCTTCATGACCTCGGGCGCTCCGAATTCGTGCACGACGATCGCTTTCATCTTAGTTTTCTCCCTTCCCTCTGGAATGCAATTTTGGCGAAAGGCAATTCTGGCGACTCGTGGCGGCAATGTCAATGCGCGACCAGTAGCACAGCCACTCTTGGCTGTGTGGTTTTGTGAGTTGCACGTACAGGCTACACGACTCAACTACTGTCGCAAAACCCGCCCAGGTCCGCCGCGGCGGATGCCTGTGCTACTCGAGCCCCGCAAACCGCGCGGCGAATTGTGTGTTACATTATTTTGCTTCGCACAAGGTGCCAGGTAATGTGCTGAGGGCCTCCTCGCGTTGGCGCGCCGCCCTCATAATCCACCGGAGATCATGATGATTATCGATTGTCACGGGCACTACACTTCCGAGCCGCCGGCCTTTATCGACTTTCGCAAGCAGCAAATCGCCGCGTTCACCGATTCCTCGAAGGCGCCGACGCCGCCGCAGATCAGCGACGATCAGATTCGCGAAAAACTGGAGCCCGCGCAGCTGAAGTTTCAGCGCGAGCGCGGCACCGACGTCACGATCTTCTCGCCGCGCGCTTCCGCCATGGGCCATCACGTGGGCGACGGGAAATTGAGCGCGGCCTGGACGCGCATGTGCAACGACATGATCCATCGCATCGTCAATCTTTATCCCAAAAATTTCATTGGAGTATGCCAATTGCCCCAATCTCCTGGTGTGCCGCCGGAAAACTGCATTCCGGAGCTGGAGCGCTGCGTCAAGGAGCTCGGATGTGTCGGCTGCAATCTGAATCCCGATCCATCTGGAGGCTACTGGAAAGAACCGCCGCTCACCGACAAATGGTGGTATCCGTTCTACGAAAAAATGGTGGAGTTGGAGGTCCCCGCGATGGTCCACGTGACGGGCACGTGCAATCCCGCCTTCCACACCACCGGCTCGCACTACATCAATGGCGACACCACCGCGTTCATGCAGTTCCTGACGTCCGACCTGTTCAAGGATTTTCCGACGCTGAAATTCGTCATTCCGCACGGTGGAGGCGCGGTGCCGTATCACTGGGGCCGCTACCGCGGCATCGCGCAGGACATGAAGCGCCCGCCGCTCAAGGAGCTTCTGCTCCACAACGTGTACTTCGACACGTGCGTGTATCACCAGCCGGGAATCGATTGCATGACGAAAGTCATTCCCCCAGACAACATCCTCTTCGCGTCGGAAATGGTCGGCGCCGTCAAGGGCATTGACCCCGAAACCGGCCACTACTTCGACGACACGCGCCGCTATATCGACGGATCGACCATTCTCACCACCGAAGATAAGAAGAAGATATTTGAGACTAACGCGCTAAAGGTTTATCCGCGACTCGCGAAGCAGATTCAGAAGCAGGGCATTGCGGTCAGTGCCTGATGAGATTTTGATATTGGGGTGTTGAATTGTCGGGTGTCCCATCCTTGCGGTTTTTGTAAGGGTGGGGATTCTCCAGCCGCGAGAAGCTTAACCAAACGCTGAAACTCGCCGGTTGTCCGACAGTTTTTCTTGACGAACTCTGGCAGTTTCCTCACAATCAAACCATCGGCATAGCTCGTGAGCAATTCGCGCAAAGGTCAAGGCCAGAAGGCCGAGCGGCGCTCACGCACGCGCGGTTTGACGAAAACGAGGTAACGAACATGGGGAAAATCGTCGCAGCAATGGGAACGGTACACGCGCCGCAACTTTTTGTCCGGCCGCCGAGTGAAGACCTTGCTCAACTCGACGCGGACGTCGCGGCGATGCGCCTGATCGGCAAAGACCTGGACGAAACCAAGCCGGACGTGGCGATCGTGATCGGCAACGACCACATGGAAACGTTCTTCCTCTCCTCCGTCCCGACCTTCGCCATCATGTCCGGCGAGCGCGCGCGCGCGGAATTTGCCCGCAAGACGTACGACCTCCCGGTCCATCAGGGACTCGCCGAAGACTTGCTCGACAAGCTGGTCAACGCCGACTTCGACATGGCTTATTCGCAGGACGCCGTCCTCGGCCATGCGTTCGCGGCCGTGTATGAATGGGTCATCGAAGACCGGAAAATCCCCGTCGTCCCGATTTTCGTAAACGCCTACTTGCCGCCGCTGCCGACGGCGCGGCGCTGCGAAAAGCTTGGGAAAGCCATCGCCAAAGTGATTGCCGGGCGGCCGGAACGC
>JBGQJJ010000185.1:0-4003 GCA_041498955.1 Terriglobia bacterium | reverse complement strand
AGTTCCGGTATGTCTATTGTTGGCTGCTTCGGGCTTTGCTCAAACCAAGGCGCCTGCGAAGAAGGCCGCAACGGCACCAATGGCAACCGTTGTTCCTTCAGGATCAGAGAAATGGGGCGACATTCCGGCCGCGGCCATGGTCGGCACGCCGTCGGTGGACATGGGAGGCAAGTTGCAACTGGCGGTCGTTCAAGGGAATCCCATGCAGGCGGGCGTGCCTTACACGCTGCGTCTTTCCTGCACGGACGGCACGAAAATCGCCCCGCACTGGCACCCCACGACAGAAAACGTGACCGTCGTGAAAGGCACGTTCGCGCTTGGTATGGGATCGAAATGGGATCCCGCCGCACTGAAAGATCTTCCTGCTGGAGGATTCGCTTCCGCTCCCGCTCGGATGAGGCATTTTGGAATGTGCAAGGGAGACTCGGTCGTCCAGGTGCATGGTCTTGGCCCATTCGTGGTCAACTTTGTCGAAGCGGATAAGCCTAAGTCCGGAAATTAGCGCGGAAGGGTAAGAGAATTGAGCTTCGCAGGGCGCGAAAAAAAACCGTCCACCTCGGCCTCGAGGTGGACGGGTGAATGTTCTCGATTCTTCGTGACCGATGAACCGCTCGCTTTTAGAGCGTGTGGCCGTTCACGCAATTCCTAGTCTTTATCGTATTTCAAACACTCATTGAGCTGGCGGAGGGATTCATCGATTGCTTTGATTGCCTCCACGCGGTGCCCGCCAAAATCATGCGCGGCGTGTTCCAGGTGGTTCCTAACATTTCGAAGCGCGCCAATCGCTTGCCGGATTTCGGGGTGGGGTTCAGGCAGAGCTGCAGGCGTGGCTGCCGGCTGGGGAGTTGCGGCCGGAACTGCGGCGGCAGCGGGCGATTTGGGCGATGCTGGGGTGGTTGTCACTGACAAACTCAGCGCCAGTGCGAAAATCACCAGCGCGGAAAGACTCAGGATTCTCAGTTTCATTGTTCGCTCCATGACGTCCAAGATTTTCTCGCGGGCTCCCGAATTGCCCGCAGGCGGAACCATTCTAGCCCAATCGGCAATCTGGCATAAACGGAAATGATATTTCGTCGGAATCGAATATGAAGGTTTTCTGATGGCAGTCTCCTTAATATGTGCAACGTTACTGTCCGCGCTTGGCGGATTGTCGCGATGACGCCAGACGTTTTTGCCTTCGATCTTCCCTTTCCATCGAGTCGCTATTTCGATTATTGTAGGTGTTCGGTCCTGGAGGTGAGACGTGGCTGTTCGCGTGTGTCCACATTGCAAGGCGGAAATTTCCGCGCCGGAAGCGGCGGCGCGCTCGAACGATATCGAATGCCCGAAGTGCGGGACGCGGCTTGAGGTGGCGCCCGGGTCGCGCACAATCTCTACCCTGGCCGGTCTTGCCGCTGGCGCGATTGCGTGGCGGCTTTCCGCCGGATCGACCAGCGACCTGGGCGGCGTCCTGCCGACGCTGTACGCCTTTCTCGCGTTCGGCATCGTTTCGCCGCTGGTGCTGATGTTCACCGCAAATCTGCGGAATGCTCCCGCGGTTGCCGCTCACGAGCCTGCCCATGCTCCTAGTTCGGCCGGGCACGGCTCAGGTGGCCAAAGCGGTGGGCATCATTAGCCCATATGTCGCCCTGCCCGGGAACGCCAATCTCCCGATTGGCGATACCCAAACCGCCAATCGGGAGATTGGCGTTCCCGGGACTCTACTCATGCGGTCTTTGCAAAGCATGCGCCGCTGCCTTTCGACGGCCCCGTCCAAGAGTACAGCTATCCCTAGCATTTGCAGTAGATAGGACCCACTAGTACTAATTCCATTGACACCATCGTACTATTGCCCGTCTAGGACTCCGCCGTCATACTGCCTGCTATGGCTCGGTACTCAGCAATCTTAGGACGTCGGATCGTGGTGACTTACCGCGCCGGGGACATTATCCTGCCCGCGACCGGCAATCTGGCCGCCGACTCTGGGAAATCCATCTTCCTGGAAGAGAGCTACCAGCAACAGGGCAGCGTAAAGACCTTCCGCTGGGAAATCCCCTATCCCTGCATTGTTGAGCTGAATGAGTGCCCGGAAATTCCCAGGCCTTCAGCTTCCCTGAAAGAGCCTAGGGAAGCTTCCGCGGAGTCCGCGCGTCAGCCCGGCGCGCTCGAACTTAAGAACCGCCCCGCCTAGCCTTTCCGTCTCCTCCGACGATTTTCATCCGGTTTTCCAGCGAACTCCTGTAGACTTTTCCCTCTTACTGCTTTCCAGGCATTTATTCGCTCAGGAGGATTTTCGCCATGAAGCCGCCGGTAGGATTAATTGGATTGGGATTGATGGGTAAGCCGATGGGGTCCAACCTGTTAAAGGCCGGCCATGAACTGACGGTGTGGAACCGCACGGCTTCGCGCGGCGATGATCTGGTGGCGCAAGGCGCGAAGCGCGCCGCGACGCCGCGCGAGGTCGCCGCGGCATCCGAAGTGATCATCACGATTGTCAGCGATCCCCCGGCGGTCGAATCCGTGCTGTGGGGAGAGAACGGTGTGTTTGCGGGACTGCGCCGCGGCAGCGTCCTGATCGAATCGAGCACCGTCAGTCCGGGCCTGGAAAAACGCGCCGCCGCGGCGGCAGCCGCGCTGGGCGCGGAGTTTCTGGAAGCGCCCGTGACCGGCGGGACGTGGGGCGCGGAAAAGGGCGAGCTGGTCTTCATGGTAGGCGGCGAAGCGAGCACGCTGAAGCGCGTCGAGCCGGTCCTCGGCGCGATGGGCAAGCGCTGGTTTCACCTCGGGCCGGTCGGCGCGGGGCAAACGGTGAAGCTGGCGATGAATTTGCTGCTGAACCTGCAAGTCGAGGCGTTCGCCGAGGCGCTAGCTCTGGTCACGCGCGCGGGAGTGCCGGGACAAAGCCTCTTCGAAGTGATGCAGTCAAGCATGGGCCGCTCGGGCGTGCTCGATTTGAAGGGAGCGAACATGCTGAAAGGCGAATACAAACCGAGCTTTCCTCTGCGGCTCATGCACAAGGACCTGGGCCTGGCGCTCGATCTTGGCAACCAACTAGGAGTGCCGCTTCCCGCCGCCGCTGCCGCGCGCGAAGTGATGAACGCCGTGAAGGGCGCGATTACAGAAGACGTGGATTTCTCCGCGCTCGCTACGTTTTGGAAGCAGTCGAGATAGGCCAAATTCGGTTTCGCACGCACGTCTTGCCGGAGGACAGATGAAAGGCGCCATTTCCATAGTGACCTCGAAAGGTTTGGTGACGATTCCGTCGACGCTGCGCCAGAAATTCGGAATACGCAAAGGAACCCGCGTATCGATGATTGAGGAAGGGACCCGGATTGTTTTGCAGCCACTTACACGCGAGTATATCCGGAGCCTACGCGGCTCTCTTAGACGCGAACCATCGGCGCTCAAATATTTATTTGAGAGCCGCAAACACGATCGCGAGCTATGAAGTGACTGGTTCGGATTACGGTTTCGCGTTGGGCGGAAGAAAACACATCGGGAGATCGCGCGAAGTGCGCAGGCCCGCGGGGGCGTCCAGGATTGCCGGGATGCAATTCACGACGACCGAGGCGGTGGCGATGTCGCCGTGCGTGCCGCCGGGAATCGTGAGCGTCAGGTTGGGATTGCCGGCGATTTCGACCGTGTCGCCGGGCTCGGTTGCGCCAACGAACATTTGCAATTCCATGTAGATTTTTTCCTTGCCGCCGGCGAAACCGCGCGCGATCTGGTGCACGCCGGCGACCTGGCCCGCAGCGACTTCCAGGAATGAAGTCTTCACGCGTTCACGCGCGACGACCGGCTCGATCGTTTCCGAGATGTCATCCACACCGAGGCCCAGAGCGTCGGAAACCATCGCCACCGATTCCGGCAGGCCGTGATGCTTGATCGCGCCCGCCGCGACCTGCGCCCGAAATTCCTCGACGCTCATACCCGCGCCCACTTTTTTCTGCAGTGGCAAGCGGCGTTTGGACGCATCCACGATGCGGACCGCGCGCGCGGATTCGATTTCCTGCGACGCGGCGCT
>JBGQJJ010000184.1:0-4031 GCA_041498955.1 Terriglobia bacterium | reverse complement strand
TATTCGAAATCGAGTAGCGCATTTCCGAGATTCCGCCTTCGTAGACCAGGTCCACGATCAGCTTCATCTCGTGGCAGCATTCGAAATAGGCCATCTCGGGCGCATAGCCCGCTTCGACCAGGGTTTCGTATCCCGCCTGAATCAGTGAGGTAAGGCCGCCGCAGAGGACGGACTGTTCGCCGAACAGGTCCGTTTCGGTTTCCTCGCGAAAATTCGTCTCGATCACGCCGGCGCGCGCCCCGCCGATGCCGCTGGCGTAAGCGAGGCCAATTTTCTTCGTGTCGCCGGCCGGATCCTGATGGATGGCCAGCAAGCAGGGAACTCCCGCGCCTTGCGAGAACTGATGGCGCACGAGGTGGCCCGGCCCCTTCGGCGCGACCATGAACACGTTGACGTCCTTGGGCGGCTTGATGAATCCGAAATGGATCGAGAAGCCGTGCGCCAGCGCCAGATATTTCCCGGCGCGCATGGCGGGCGCAACGTCGGCATCGTAGATTCCCGGCGTCAGCTCATCGGGAGTAAGGATCATGACGATGTCGCCCTCTTCCGCGGCCTGGCGCACCGACATTACTTTTAGTCCGGCCTTTTGAGCCTTGGCGACGGACGCGCTCGTGCTCTTCAGGCCGACAATTACGTCACAGCCGGAATCCGCCAGATTCATGGCGTGGGCGTGGCCCTGCGATCCAAAACCGATCACGGCGATTTTCTTGTCTTTGATGTAGTTCAAATCCGCGTCTTTATCGTAGTAAACCTTCACAATTCCTCCTGTTGCGTTTCTGGGTTTGCGGTCTTAAACGCTGGAACTCTTCTCTCTCTTTGCGCGCGTTGTTGAATTGGCCGGCGCGGTCTAGTAGCACAGGCTTCAGCCTGTGGGGTTGGGTCCTTGCAAGGACCAAAATCCACAGGCTGAAGCGTGTGCTACGGAAGGCCATCCGCGACGAATAGTTTAAACCTTTGCTTGCGGGTAGCATCCAAGAATTTTTACCGAGTCGGCAAATTCCTTGAGTTCCTCGAGCGCCGCGCGCGTTTCCGGATTCTTGAGCGAGGCCTGGAGATCGAGATAGAAGCAGTAACTCCACGGCGTGCCGGGAATGGGGCGGCTCTCAATTTTAAGTAAATTCAGGTTGCGGCGGGCGAAGGTGTTGAGCGCGGAACACAGCGATCCCGGTTTATGCGCGAGGTGCAGGACGAGCGAGAGCTTGTCGGCGTTTTCCGCGACCTCGGCGGAAGCGGCCAGCAGCAAGAAGCGCGTGTAATTCTCCGGATGATCTTCGAGGTGCTCGCGGAGAATCACGCCGCCATAAACTCTCGCCGCGCGTTTGCTGGCAATCCCCGCCTTCGTCGCTTCGCCCGCGCCCATCACTTCGCGAACGCTTCCTGCCGTGTCGTCGGTCGCCACGCGCTTGATCGCAGGGTGGCTGGCGAAGAATCGCTCGCACTGAGCGAGCGCGACAGGATGAGAAGAAACTTGCGCGATGCGGTCAAACGTCGCGCCCGGAACGCCGATGAGGTTGTGCACGATCGGAATGACGACTTCGGCTTGGATGTGCAAGCCGCTCGAAATCAGCAGGTCATACGAGCGGTGCACTGATCCGGCGAGACTGTTTTCAATTGGCGCGAGGATGTAATCCGCGACGCCATCCTGGATGCTGGTGTAAAGCGCTTCAAACGTGGTCCGCGGAACGAGCTGGATGTCCTCACCCAGAAGCTTGACGGCCGCTTCTTCGCTGAATGCACCGCGCTCGCCCTGAAAGGCGATTCGGGAAGAGGGAGGGACCTTCATTCCCATTGTCCACAGATTAGTTTGCGTGCATTTTGGCGTCCCGGCATAAGCACCCAAACTATCAGGGCGCGAAGCGGTCAGTCAAACTTTGCATAAATTGGGCAGTGGTGTCATCTGAACTAGGCGGGTTGGCACTCTCTAATCTCCTTACAAGCCAGATGGCTTCTTCACTTACCTCACTATTGCGCCCGTGATACGATTCCGGAGCCATGAAAACCATCCTGCTTCTCGTTTGTTCGAATATCTTCATGACCATCGCTTGGTACGGTCACCTGAAATACCGCCAGTCTCCGCTTTTCGCCGCAATCATCGTAAGCTGGCTCATCGCGTTCGCCGAATACTGCTTTCAAGTCCCGGCGAACCGCATCGGCTATGGCGAATTCACGGCGTTTCAGTTGAAAATCATCCAGGAGGTGATCACCCTCAGCGTGTTTGTCGTCTTCGCGTGGCGGTATCTCGGTGAAGGCATCAAATGGAATCACGCTGTCTCATTCCTGTTTCTGGTCGGTGCCGTGACGTTCGCGTTCTGGGGAAAACTGTAATTGTTCCAAGATCAAATAACACCACTACCATAAATTGGGTGGTGGGTCATTTTGACAGGAACCGTGCCCTCTCCGTCCCGAAGAGCACGGGACGGAGAGGCCTCTACAAAAACTTACCGCAATGAACTTTTTTCAACGAACCGCACGGGCAAAAAATCGCATGCGCTAGGCGCGCTGGACCCGCTTGCCGCCGAGCACGGTCGCACTCGGGAGGAGCCTCTGGTGGCCGGTGATTTTGTTATTGTAATTGTCGAGGAAGTCAAAATTTTGTTTTCGCAGCTCGAGCACCGCCACGTCGGCAGGCGCGCCCACGTTGAGCGTGCCGCGGTCGTTGAACAACGGGAAGATGCGCGCAGCATTCACGGTGGCTCGCGCGATCGCCTGATCGATCGTCATGCCGTAACCGAACAGCTTCGACATGCAGTTGGGAAGGTCGATGACACCGGTCTCATGGGCGTTCGTGTTCCAGTCGGTAGAGAAGGTATCGGGCCAGAAACCGGCCTTCATGATCGCGGCAATTGTGTCCCACCTCATGTGTCCTCTCTGCCCGTTGCCGACATCGAACCAGACGCCGCGGCGCCGCGCCGCCAGCACTTCGGGCAGGATGTGGCCGCTGTCGTCGATGATGCTGTTGGGTGGCGGCGCAAACATGTGGGTGACGATGTCGCCGCGCTTCAACAGGTCGATGAGCTTGGGAAGCGGCGAGATGGTCTGTCCCATGTGGATCATCACGGGCAGGCCGAAGGAGGTGGCCACTTCCTGCGTGCGCCGAAGCACCTCGTAATCGTTTTCGCCCGCGACGTCCCGCGACAGCCGCGCCTTGACGCCGGCGATGAAGTCGCGGTTCTTCGAGATCGCGTCGCGCGCCGCATCGACATCCGCGTTCTTCAGGTCCATCGTGTCGCCATCGGGCAGGATGCCGGCGCGCCCGATGTTGATCAGCACGCGGCCCTGCTGAGGCGAGGTACGTGCGACGGCAATCGTATCGCCGATGTGATCGGCCCCTTGGGATCCCGCATCGATCCATCCGGTCACGCCGTCCTGGAGCACGAGGCCGGGCCCCTGCGTAAAGCGCCCGCAATGGGTGTGGATATCGAGCAGGCCGGGGACGACGAGCTTGCCACGCGCGTCGATGGTGTCGGCCGCGTCGCCCGCGATGGTGGGCTCGACGGCGGCGATGCGGCCTCCCGAGATCGCCACGTCGCGGATCGCATTGAGCCGGACGGAAGGGTCGATGACGCGCCCGCCCTTGATGATCAGGTCATAGCTTGCCGCGAATACTCTTCGCGCGCGGGCGAACATCGCCGCGCCTGCGCCTGCGGCAGCGGCTGAAAGAAACCGACGACGGTTCAACATCGAAGCCTCCATAGTGTGTATTGAAGGTCAGATATTGAGCGCGTCAAACCTGTCTGTCAACAAGGGACTGAGACACTACCAAAGCGTCTGATTAGTATGCCGGGAGATGGCAGCACCCTCACCCACCGCCAAGCCTACAATTTATTCAGGCCATCAAGCCCAGCGACTTTGTACGCTTCAGCGAAGGTCGGATAATTGAAAACCGTGTCGCGAAAATAATCCATCGTGCCGCCGAACGTGAGGACAGCCTGGCCGATGTGCACGATTTCCGCGGCGCTTTCTCCGATGACGTGGACGCCGAGGACTTTGCGCGTGTCCGGGTGAAAAAGAATTTTCAGCATGCCGGTGTG
>JBGQJJ010000183.1:0-4052 GCA_041498955.1 Terriglobia bacterium | reverse complement strand
CTCGATCCCACGAAACCCTGGAGCGCCGAAACGATTTTACATGTATCGGCGGCGCGAAGCGCCTGAGCGGGATTTCTCTTCGTAGCACAGGCTTCAGCCTGTGGGGGTTAGTCCTTGCAGAGGTGAACCCCCACAGGCTGAAACCTGTGCTACTAAATGCAATCCCGCTCAGTCGCTTTGCGCAGCAGTTACATGCAAAACCGTTTCGGCGCTCCAGGATTCCGCGGGACCGAGCGTCACATTCCACACGCCCATGATTTGCGATCCCTGGTAGACGCGTTCAAACCCTTCTTCGGATTCCGAAACCGTCTCGATGGGCGAGATCCACAACTGGCTTGCGTCGCGCGCTTCGATCTCCACGGCCACGTCCTGCCATTCGTCCGCGAAACGCACCCGCTGCCCATCGACCACGCCGCCCCACTCCAAAGGTTTTCGTTCACCCGCAAATTCGATGTAGCGGTCCGGCATATTGGGCGCCAGAAGATTGATCACGATCTCCAATCCCACAGTGAACTGCGCAGGACCGCCGGGGCCGGGGGCCGGAGGCGCCGACCCTTTCGGCGCAAGATCGACGCGGCAACGAACGTCAAAACCATGTTCATGATTTTCAAATTGCAATACCTTCACTGCGCGCAGGATGCAATCCGGACCCGCGCCCGCAATCACTTGGCGCAGGGGCGCCTCCATACTTAACTCAATCTCCTCCGCGGTTGCGTGTTCCGCGCGGTAATCCCCGCCCGCAAACGCGGCGCTCTCTTCGAGGCGCAGGGCTTCAAAGTCCGCGTGTGTTTTCCCTGGCGCAAAAAGCAGGAGCCGCAACGCGTTCCGAGCCCAGCGATCGTATTTCAGCCGCTTTTCGAGCCCCGGTTCCTTGGCAAGCGTTTGCTCGTGAATCGAGGCGACTTTGGCGGCGAATTGGGCCGCATTCTGCAGTTTGGAATGGTAGGCCTCGACGCGCCGCTGGAGCGAATTGATCAGCGTCACCGCGCGCGGGCGAAAATCCAGGACCGCCAGCGTCCCCCCGTCGGAAGGCTTGATGACGGCCGCGAATTTGGGCGAAGTGATTTCGATTTCTTCCCTGCCGTCCGCGTCGAAATCGAGCCGCGTGATGGCCTGATAGGGCTTTGCGCCGTGATGGAGGGAGTCGGCGATCGTCTCGGCGCGGATCAGCTCGCGCCACAATTCCGTCCTGAGATGCGGGGCATAGAGCCCGCCGAAGATTCCGTGCCAGTACGCGTCGTTGCATTGCGACCGTAAAAGATGCGTGACCGCTCTGGCGCGCCGCAGCGCTCCTTTGGCGCTTTTTCTGGAACCCCTTCCCTTGTCGCATCGCAGTTTTGAGGAGACTCGCAGCATCTTCTTGTGTAACAGATTGGCTTCGGCATACTTGCTGAAAAATCCGCGCCAGAATCCGCCGCGCAGGAATCGCCGGACATCCGGCCGGCCCGAAAATTCGTCGAGGAGCGTGTGGAATTTCTTGCGTACCGAAGTAGGCAATACCCATTCCATCATCTCCGTGTACGACGCCGTCGGCAGATCCACGCGGCCCAGCGGCGCGTGCGATGCCAGGGCTTCGCCCGGCGGGACCATTTCCAGCCACTCGTAATTGGCTTCCATGGCGCTGAAGAAACGGTCGAGCCAGCCGTCTCGGAAGCAGTGTTCATAGGTGTGCGGCCAGGCCCCAAATTTTTCCATGTCGTCGCCCATGGCAGCCATTGCGCCCGGATGATCGCTCGCCGACCGGCGAAGGAATGCGACGGAATCCTCGACGGTGCCAAAGGGGAGCAGGTAGCGAAGTTCCTGCAGGCCGGGAATCACTTTCACCGTGCTGCCGCATTCGTCGGCAATGTAATAGCCGAACAGTTCGGGAATCTCTCGCCCCGCGGTAAGAAAGTGGCTATCGTCGACCAGCGTGTATTCCACTCCCGCTTCGGCCAGCGCCCGTGGCAACTGGGGCTCCCACACCCGTTCCGCAAGCCAGGCGCCGGCGGGCCGTTTCCCAAAATGATCTTCGACAAAATGGTTTAGGCGGCGAATCTGCTCGATTTGATCTTCGTAGGGGATCGCGACAAGAATCGGCTCGTAAAATCCTCCGCCCGCAATCTCCACCTGGCCGCGGGCCACCAGCGCGCCAACGCGCTGGATGTACTCGGGATGCCTTTCATCCATCCATTCGAGCAGCGAACCGGTATAGTGCAGCCCTAAACGGACGCGCGGGTGACGCGCCACGCACTCCACGAACGGCAAGTAGGAACGCTCGTAGGTGCGTTCCATTACGTCGTCGAAATTCCCGACCGGCTGGTGCGCGTGAATGAGCAAAACCAAGTTGAATTTCGGCAAGCAAGGACCTCGCGACCGCGCAGGCTATCCATGATAGCGCGGGTGGTGACGAAGGTAGAAATCCAAATGCACGATTCTCTCCATTAGAAACTGCCACACCTGCGCTCGTCGCGGGCGGCATCGTCCAGCGTCTGCTATGATGCCGTACTCGCCGGTCGAGATGACTCAAAGTCCAAAAACGCGCATGGATTCTCACGAAAAGGATCGGCTGTATCAAAAAGGACTTGAAGCGTTTAATTCCGCCCACTTCTACGATGCCCACGAGCTTTGGGAGGAAGTATGGCTGGAGACGCCGAACCCGGACAAAATGTTCCTCCAGGGCCTGATTCAGGTGGCCGCGGCGTTTCACCACTATTCCCGCGCCAACGTATTGGGGACACGAAACTTGTTACGGGCAGGGCTCCTGAAACTCGATTGTTTCCCGGAAGTTCATGGCGGGCTTCAAATCGAGGCGCTTCGCGAAGCTGTCCGCGAATGGCTCGCCGCTCTCGACCACGGAAAAATTCCCGAAACCAGGAAAGCTCCACGAATCAGGCGCCATGGCGCGATGCGCCCCTCCCATTAGTCACGTGGTTCTTACGACGCCTGGGAACGCCAATCTCCCGATTGGCGGATTGCTCCAATTTTGCGCCGCGCCAATCGGGAGATTGGCGTTCCCAGGATTCAGGCGGCGCGTTCTTCTCCGCGCGCTTTCGAATGCCCCTTGAACAGTCGGGGCAAGAATTTGGGCTTTCCACCCATGGTCAGGCGATAAGCAGGGTTCGACATGAGAAAGCCATCTTCTACTTTAATCCTGCGCCGCAGAATCTCCAGATCTCCCAGCGTCCCTAAAATGGCCGTGATCCACGCCGTATGGATCATGGGCAGCGAAAATATTTCAACCACCACCGCCACGTAATTCGGGTGCCGCACCCAGCGATACGGCCCTGAACTTACGACCCCCACGCGCGACGATTCCATGACCTCCACGTTCCAGTGGCCCGCCAGTGTCCGGATCACCCACCAGCGGAGAAGATTGGCCAGGACAAACAGCACCGCCATCGGAATGGCCAGCGCGAAAATCAGGGGACGATGCAGAAGCAGAACTTCGGCGCCCGCGCACACCAGGACGCCGCCATGCAAAAGCACCATCCAACGAAAATGTGGTTCGGGAATTTTGCGAACGCCTTGTTTTTCGAGTTGCCGCTGGTTGCGGCGCGAAATCCCTAATTCCGCAAGCCGCCCGATCCCAACGAGCACCAGCAGGGAAAGATAGGCAAACGTCATGGCCATTGCAGCAGGAGCATCTCCGCCGTGAATCCCGGCCCGAACGCCATCAAGAGTCCGTAGCTTCCCGACGGCATTTCTTTTTGAACCAGCCATTCGTTCAAAATGAATAGCACGCTGGCGCTGGACAGATTGCCGTAGCGGCGCAAGATGTCCCAGGAAATTTCCGTTTCGGAGCGGTCCAAACCCAATTCCGCCTGCATGAAGGACAACAGTTTCTGCCCGCCCGGATGCAGGAGAAACGCGGAGATATCGTCGCGGCGCAAACCCTGTCGCGCCAGAAAACCATCCGCCAGATCCTTGACCCTATCCCGAATGAGCTCAGGCACATCCTTGGAAAGAACGATGTGGAAGCCGGAATCGCGCAGATCGAATCCCATCGCGGCCAGCGAATTGGGAAACAGAAAACACTCGGACGCCAAAATGCGCGGTCCGGGCGCTTCGCG
>JBGQJJ010000182.1:0-4201 GCA_041498955.1 Terriglobia bacterium | reverse complement strand
GGCTGGTGGATCTTCTGACAGCGAGAGGTCTGGTCACGCACGCGGAGATTGAGAGCGGAAGGCCAGCGCACGGATCGAGCAAAGCCACCCCGCCGCTCAAGGCGAATCAAATACACGATTCAGAGGCTTTGGGCGCGTCCACGAAACGGAACGTCTCGGTGGTTCCGCGCTTCCAAGCCGGCCAGCGCGTTCGCGCTCGCAACATCAATCCCGTGGGCCACACGCGATTGCCGCGCTACGCGCGCGGGAAACTTGGCACGATCGATCGTGATTATGGCGTCTTTGTGTTTCCGGACACAAACGCACAATTCCTCGGCGAAAATCCCCAGCATGTCTACGCCGTGCGTTTTTCCGCGCGCGAATTGTGGGGCGAGCAGGCCAAGCCGCAGGATTCCGTCTATCTCTCGATGTGGGATGACTACCTTGAGCCAGCATAGTTCCGCACCCGATCCTGAAAGGCTCGCCGCCTTGCCGCGCCTGCCGCGCGATGAAGGCGGGCCGGTATTTGCCGAGCCCTGGCAGGCGCAGGCGTTCGCGCTGGCCGTCAAACTTTCCGAGCAAGGGCATTTCACCTGGAAGGAGTGGGCGGCCGCGCTCGCGGACGAACTCAAGGCCGCCGCCGACCGCGGCGAGCCTGACGACGGCTCGCATTATTACGAGCATTGGCTCGCGACTCTGGAGCGTCTGGTCACAGCCAAGGGATTAACCGATCCGGCCGCCCTGGCCTCTCGGAAAGACGCCTGGGCCGATGCTTATCGGCACACACCGCACGGCAAGCCTGTTGAGCTGGTTGCCGGCGGCAAGAAGTAGCACAGGCACTCTTGCCTGTGCGGTTTTGATAGTCATACTTTCAGGATTCCCAAGCTAACAACGATCGCAAAACCCGCACAGGTCCGCCGCGGCGGATGCCTGTGCTACTAAATTCGCGCTACCTTGGAATCCAGCTCGGATGACTCGTAAATAATCCGTCGACGAAACCCGTCTGGTAGCAAAGGAATAATCCAAACGCGACGCTCACAAATCCGGAAGCCATCGCGAGACCGCGATTCAGGCGCACGAAATGCCGCAGCGAATAGGCGAAGGGGAGCGCAATGGCCGCCGTGATCAGCATCATGCCCGCAACCGTTCCCAATCCAAAAATCAGCAGATAGCCGATGGCCCAGGAAGCACGGCTGATGGTCGTCAGAACCAGGAGCGCCACGGCGGCCGATCCGGCCAGGCCGTGCACGATTCCGATCACCAGCGGACGCAAGATGTGAAACAGGCCCAATTGCTTCCACCACTGCGGAGTCCATACCAGGAGGGAAACGGAATCCATTGAAATTGGTTCCCCATCTTCTTCATGCGTGTGGACCATCCGCCGGCCAAACACGAAATGAGAGTGCGCGCCGGGGCCCACTCGTCGAATCGTGATCCATTCGATGGCGCGGCGCAGGACTCCCGTGAGGTTCAAGATGCCCAGCAGTATCAGCATGAGGCCGACGGATAATTCCAAGCTCAGGCCGAGCCGCGCCGGGATCGTGAGCTTGAACACAATGATGGCCGAGCCGACGGCAAGGATCGTGATTGTGTGCCCCAGTCCCCAAAGAGCGCCAATCAAAGCGGCGTGCAACATCGTGCGCTCGCGGCTGACGATGGTGGTGACGGCCACGACGTGATCGGGATCGGTGGCGTGCCGCATCCCGAGAAAAAATCCCAGCAGCAGGATGGTGAATAACGCGGTCATTAATTTATTTCCCTATTTTCAGGCCGATCCGACAACCCCCGCCTCTAAAGAGGCGAGCTACAGCATCTTGGCACGGCCGACGCAAGTGCTGTAGCCCGGGTCTTCAGACCCGGGGTTTTTCTTCAATACTTTCTGTGGTCGAATGGGGGAAGCCCAGCGACTTGTTCGCGGGCCACATCCCACAATTTCTTATTCGCCAGCGTCATGTCGGATGCGGAGCTGGCGAGAAATCGCATCACGCAACCGCCCCGCGAAAGCAGTGTAGTTCCGCCGCGAACATTCGGCACGATTTTCAATGCTTCATTCAGCGCGGCGGAAACTTCTTTCCAGCGCGTAAATCCATCCGCGAACAATCCCATGCACGACATGTAATCGAATTCCTCCATCCATCCTGACTGATCCGGCCGTCTCGTTGCGGGAACGATTCTCGTCCGATTGAGGTAGATCGGCTTTCCACAAGCGTAGACTTCCGTTCGCGAATCCATTTCCGTGAAACTCCAGCGTTCGCCATGCGCGACGCGGCCGGATCCCATCGAATCCAAAAGGATGGCGCGGCAGCCGCGCGCCATTTCTACACGCAAAGACTGGCGAAGCGCCGCGCCCGCGTGTGGAATGACGTGGTCGGGAAAATATTCAAGCGTGGCTCCCTCGTCCAGGTGAATCGCGGTTTCGAGGATCGCGGGTTTTTCCGCGGTTCGGTAAATGCGCGTCGCTGAAGGCGTGGTCAGACAAACGTGCGTTCCTGCTTCCTGCACAATCTCCGTGATGAGATGATCGCCGCCCAGCACGCCTCCCGTCGGATTCAGGAGCATCAGGTAGGACGCGCCGTCCGCGAGGGTAAGCGGCGTCAACGCCTGCAACGGCAGCGAAAAGCGCGATTGGGCGAGGATCGTGCTCTCGCCGCTCCGCGCAAATCGCAGCCGAAGGAATCCGTCTCGTCCAACGCGGTCAGGATTCCGTTCCCTGTTCAAAGAGCAGGGAGTGGCGGATCCATTCGATGAGCGCGTCCACTCCTGAACCGGTCTTGAGATTGGTGAAGACGTAGGGCCTCTCTCCGCGCATGCGCCTCGCATCGCGATCCATCACTTGGAGATCCGCGCCGACGTAGGGCGCGAGATCGATCTTGTTGATCACCAGCATTCCGGACGTCATGATGCCCGGCCCGCCTTTGCGTGGAATTTTGTCGCCCTCGGCCACGTCGATCACATAAAACGTGGCGTCGACCAGTTCGGGGCTGAACGTGGCCGCCAGGTTGTCGCCGCCGCTCTCGATGAACAAAATATCCAGGTCCGGAAACTTGCGCAGGAGCGCGCTCGAGGCCTCGAGGTTCACCGAGGCGTCCTCGCGGATCGCGGTGTGCGGGCAGCCGCCGGTTTCGACGCCGACGATCCGGTCGGGCGAAAGGACGCCGCGGCGCGTGAGAAATTCCGCGTCTTCGCGGGTGTAAATATCATTCGTGATCACGGCCAGTTGATAGGCCGGCTTCAGCCGCATGCAGAGCGCTTCGACCAGCGCGGTTTTTCCCGAACCAACGTGACCTCCAACGCCGATCTTGAGGGGTTTGGAAATCACGAGCGGAATAACCTCGCATCCAGCAGCGCGTGGCGCATGCTCGCGATTTCGATGGCAGGAGCAAAGGACCACATGTCCTGCTCGTTTTTGTTCTGCGCTTCTTCCGCAAGCGTTGCGATGAGCGGCTTCACGTTCCACACGATGCGCTGCCCGGCAAGCTGGCCGAGTGGCAGGAGCCGCAACGCCGCGCCAACCAGAGCCGCGCTCGTCGAATAAAGATAAGCGCCGGTCATTTCGAGCGCGTCCCATCCGAGGATTCCACCGATCATCCCGAAAACAATCGGGTGATGGCCGGGCGTGATTTCCTTCGCGACGGCCTTGCCGAATTCATCGAGCAACGGATGGGATGGCAAGTGAGTCGCGACGCGCAGAGTTTGTCTCCCGATCTGGCGGCTGGCGTCGCGCAATTCGCTTGGCGCCTTCATGGCATCGAGCATTTCGTCGAGCGCCAGGCAGGATGCGAGGCTTTCATTTGCCGCGGCTCGCCGCGCGCATACGAGCGCCACGGCATCGGTGGGCCCGGCGCAGCCTTCCAAATACGCGCGCAGAAACGCCTCGACTCCCGGTGCGTCGCCAATTTCGCCCGCTTGCACGCAGGATTCGAGCCCAAACGAATGCGCGTAGGCTCCCGTGGGGAAGAGTCCATCCGTGAATTGAAGCAGGCTAAGAAATTGATCCATGTTGATGCACTTGTGTGTTTCCGATGGGATTAAAAATTGCCTGACGCCGTTCCCAGGGCGCGCCCAGCCGTTCCATCAAGCGAACCATCACCTTGTCGTCCGGAACCAGAATTTTGCTTTCCTCGAGCGCCAATGGAAAATGCCGGTTGCCGACTTCAAAGGCGATCTTCACCGCTTCGTTGTAGTCCGACGGAATAATTTCCAGAACGGGCTCGATGGCGGC
>JBGQJJ010000181.1:0-4241 GCA_041498955.1 Terriglobia bacterium | reverse complement strand
TCTTACGCCCATTTAGAAATTCGTAGCCGTCCGCCGCGGCGGACGAGCCGCGGCAGGGTTTTCCCCGCGCCATGCGTTTGCTGAAGCGCGTGGAATACGAAGCCGTGTACGCCGCCGGTCAGCGCCGCTCGAGCCCCCAGTTTTCCGTTTTCTTCCGCGCCCGATCCGGGCTTCCGAATGCGGCCATCGGGCGGGAACTTCCGCGCGAAGGTTCCTCCGCAAAAACGCTCGCGGCGGGCGGCGCCAGCCGCTTCGGGATCAGCGTTAAGAAAGCTCTTGGCGGCGCGGTGGTGCGGAACCGCATTCGACGCCGCATTCGTGAAATTTTGCGGCGCAACAGGACGGAGATTCCTACGGGATGGGACATCGTGATTCATCCGCGAGCGACAGTGGCGCAGGCGGCGTTCGCGCCGCTGGAAGCGGAACTGGTGCGCCTGCTGCGCTCCATCCAAAACACCGGGCGGAAAACATGAGCTTCGCGGCGCGCGCGCTGCTCTTCGCCGTGCGCGTGTATCAGACTTTTTTTTCGGCGCTGATGCCGAGCGCCTGCAAGTTTTATCCTTCCTGCTCGCACTACGCCGCTGAGGCCGTGCGCATCCACGGCGCGCGGCGCGGTTCGTCGCTCGCGCTGCGCCGCGTCTCGCGATGTCATCCGTTCACGCCGGGCGGGGTGGATCTGGTCCCTGGCCTCGACGAATTCCCTCGCGACACGAGAAGTGGGAAGCGCCTCACTGTATCTGCGTTTTTTGCCCATCGATCGGAACCCCCACAGACTGAAGCGTGTTCTACTAAAGAGGTCCGTTCGTGAGCGAGCGCAAGGAAATGTCGACGGAAATGCGCTCGCTGCTGGCGGCCGTGCTGTGTCTGGTCGTGATCGCCGTATGGTCGCTCGTCTATAAGCCGCCGCAGCCGCCTCCAGCCAACCCTGCCGCCGCGACCACGAATCCTGTTTCGACGCCGGCCCCGGGAACTGCCTCCACTTCCGCCCCCGCGGAGAAAAAACCCGCGGCGCCCGCCGCTCCTGTGACCATCCGCGCCGCAAGCGCGGAAACTTCCGTCGTCATTGAGAGCGATCTGTATCGCGTGGAGATTTCCAACCGCGGCGGCGTGGTGCGAAGCTGGCAGCTCAAGAAATTCACGGACGATCACAACCCGCCACGCACGCTCGATCTGGTCCACGTCGACGCCGCGCAGGCGTCCGGGAGCTGGCCCTTTTCTCTTGCGCTCGACGATCCGCAGCAGGAAGCGGCTGCAAATAGCGCGCTGTTTGAAATCACTTCGGCGGGCAAAGTCCCTGACGCCGGCGCCGTTCTGCACGCTCCCGCGGAGGTCAAGCTGTCTTGGAGCGACGGCCACCTGGAAGTCACGAAACAGCTGAAATTCAACCCCACCTACATCGTCGATGTGAAGACCACGGCGACGCTGGATGGAATGCCGCTGCGAACAAGCCTGGCATGGTCCGGCGGTTTCGGCGACGCCACCGCGTACCGGGCGGCCGCGCAAACGAATGTATTTACGAGCGCTGGCGGAAAACTCAACACGCTGGCGGTAAAAAATCTCGGCAAGCCCGGCCAGACTTCGGTGCGCGCGCCCGTCGCGGGGACGTTCGATTTCGCCGGGATTGAGGACCTGTATTTCGCCGCCGTGTTTCTGCCGCCTTTCACCGTGCGCGGCGATCTCGCTGAAATGCCGCTGACAGTAACGGGATGGGCGTATTCGCACGAAACCACGGTGGATGGCAAGACCGAAACGGAAAATGTTCCTCAAATGGCCGCGGGCCTGGCGGCGCCCGGGACGCTGGACCTACGCGTGTACGCCGGTCCCAAGAGTATTGACGGATTGAAGGTGGTGCATCCGCCGCTGAACAGCCTGGTGCAATTCGGCTGGTGGGGATTCATCGCGGAGCCGCTGTTCTACTCCCTGCAATGGCTGCATCAGTATGTGAGCAACTACGGCTGGGCCATCGTTTTAATCACCATCGCCATCAACATGGTGATGTTTCCGTTGAAAGTGAAGAGCATGCGCGCGATGCAGAAAATGCAGAAGGTCGCGCCGGAAGTCAAAGCGATTCAGGAAAAATACAAGAAATATTCGATGCGCGATCCCAAAAAGGCCGATATGAACAAGGAAGTCATGGCCGTGTATTCGCGCGAGGGCATCAACCCTCTGGGAAGTTGCTGGCCCACGCTGATCCAGATGCCCATCTGGTTCGGGCTGTATCGCATGTTGGCCAACATGATCGAGCTGCGCCACACGCCCTGGTTTGGCTGGATCCACGATCTATCCGCGCGCGATCCGTACTTCATTTTGCCCGCAATGATGGCCGTTTCCATGTATTTCATGCAAAAGATGACGCCCACTCCGGGGATGGACCCCGCCCAGGCCAAGATGATGGGCTTGACGCCGCTGATCTTCGGCGGAATGTTTGCCCTTTATCCCAGCGGCCTGTCGGTGTATATACTGACTAGCAATATCGTCGGAATCGGCCAGCAGTGGTATCTCTATCGCACGGCGCCGCCCCCGCCGAAACCTTCGCGGGGCCCCGGCAAAAAGAAATAGCGTTTGCGGCAAAGTAGCCTGAGGGGAGAAATCTTGACGCCTGTATCCCGCCCGAATCTGATCGTCGATGGAAAACTGGATCATGCGGCCATCACGGCGGAATTACGCCGCTGCATCGACACGCTGCTTCAAAAAAGCCGGTTCCAGCTGGCGTATGAAATTCGATCGATGGGCCCCGCGGCATCGAAGGAGCTCGAAAATCCAGAAATTCTGGTCGAATTCAAGGGCCGCGATCAGGATTTGCTGCTGGAACGCAATGCGGAGCTGCTCCTGGCGCTCGAACATATCGCCCTGCGCTGGCTCTGGCTCGACCCTCAATTCTACGGCCGCATCCGCTTCGATGCCGCCGGCTACCGCGGCATCCGGATCGAGGAGTTGAAGCTTTCCGCGCACGTTGCCGCCGGCCGCGTCCGCGAAACGCACGCACCATTCCGCTTCAACGCCATGTCCTCGCGCGAACGGCGCATCCTGCATCTGGTTTTGAAGGAAGAGGCCGGCGTGCGCAGCGAGAGCGAAGGCGCAGGCGAAGAACGGCAAGTTGTCGTTTACCCCGTAAGCTAAACAAACCCAAAAATTCAGGCCGAGTCTCTACTCCGGTTCCTTAAAACCGTGGGAGATGACCCGCCCTTGCGCGTCGAAAACAACTGCAAAGGTGAATCCCGCACGCCTGGGGGGGGCGCCGGCGATACTTTTTGACGCTGGGGGATCCGCAGTTGCAAAGGGGTTTCCTTCACGGAAGAACCGCACGTCGGAAATTTCCACCGCGGTCTCATTTCCTTCCCGGGGCACGACGCGCCAAACCGGATATCGGGCGAACCAAAGATAAATCTGAACATCGCGCAGTTTTCTCGCTTCCTCGATGTATTCGCGGGACTGCGCGTCGGTATAAAATTGGGCGTTCTCGACAGCGCCGCCGGGTTCTTGAAACGTGGCGCGCCACACGCCCTGCGGAGTGCTGACTAACCCCACCCAATGCGTCAGCGTCGGCGGCAGGGGAAGCGCTGCCACGCTATCGGCTTGCAGGTGCTGTGCGGCCGCAAAATGTTCCACGTCCGCGAAAGCTTTATGATGTGCCGAGGCTGCAAGACCGATATAGGCGCACAATATCGCCAGGCCCGCGCGGCACCACGCGGCCCGCGTCCACCGGAAACCGGCGCCCTGCGTGGCCGGCAGGAAAACTACGGCTGCGAAGATGGCGCTCACCACACCTATAACCGCGATCGGAAATCCGTATCCCATGGCGCCCGCGAATAGGTAGACTCCGGACGCTCCGGCGGCGAGCGCGGCCCAAACGCCAAGGGCGCGGCGCCAAAGCCGTCCCGGTTCGCGGTAACACCACGCGGCACCTTGCGGCACGAGAGCGATCCCGGTCAGCGTCAGATCGAGAATGAAAACCCAGTCCCAAGCCGGACGGGAATATCGCAGCGGGCTCCAAACCATGGTTCCAAAACTGGTGATGAGATCGAGAAAAATGTGCGTGGCGATTCCCACCGCGTAGATTGCGAAAAGGGACGGAAACGGCGGCGATTTCCAGTTCAGTGCACGAGCCAGCGGAATTGAAGCAGCGGTTAACAGCAGAGCCCAAAATGGCAGCATTAGTGCGGAGTGCGTGATGTTGCGGTGCCACTCCATGATCGCGAGCGGGTTGTGCGCCAGCGGTCCGGCAAAGATGTCGATATCGG
>JBGQJJ010000180.1:0-4253 GCA_041498955.1 Terriglobia bacterium | reverse complement strand
TCGCGGCGATACCGGTTTTCGGCGTCGCACCGCCTGCACAGCGCGCAACTCGGGGAAGAAGAGAATCGGCGTGTGTACGGCAAATGTAACAATCCGTATGGGCATGGGCACAACTACGTCGTGGAAGTGGCCGTCTCCGGCCCGGTGGACCAGGCCACCGGAATGATTGCGAATCTGGCCGACCTGGACGCTTTTGTCGAAAGCGAAGTCATTGAACCGTTCGACCACAAGTATCTGAACGAAGAAATTGCGGAATTTCGCGAGAGCATTCCGACCACGGAAAATATTTGCATCGAGATTTTCCATCGCTTGCGCCGGTTCCCCAAGGCCAGGCTGGAGCGCATTCGCGTCGAGGAAACAGGACTGAACAGTTTTGAATACGCAGGAGAGCCTGCCGGAGCGACCCATGAGTGATGACAGAAAACGAGTCGAGGAATTAACGCTGACTGAACCGGGTGGAGCGGAATCTCACGGATTCATCGCGGACCATATGCGGAAAGTATTGCAATCGATCGGAGAGGATCCGAACCGCGACGGCCTGCGGCGCACGCCCGAGCGGTTTGAGAAGGCCTTTCGCTTCCTGACGAGCGGCTACCAACAGGACCCGGAAAAGCTCCTGAACGGCGCGATGTTCACGGTGTGTTACGACCAGATGGTGCTGGTGAAGGACATCGAGTTTTACAGTTTGTGCGAACATCACCTGCTGCCGTTTTTCGGGAAGTGCCACGTGGCGTATATCCCCGACAAGAAAGTGGTCGGCCTGTCGAAAATTCCTCGGCTGGTGAACATGTTCGCGCGGCGTCTGCAGATCCAGGAACGCCTGACGAATCAAATCGCCAGCGCCATCCAGCAAAAAATCGCTCCGCTGGGAGTGGGCGTGGTCATCGAAGGGCGTCACCTCTGCATGGTGATGCGCGGCGTCGAAAAGGAAAGCTCGCAGACCGTGACCAGCGCGATGCTGGGTTCGTTCAAGGACAATCCCAAGACGCGCGAGGAATTTTTGGCCTTGATCCACGGAAAGTAGCACAGCCATCCGCCGCGGCGGAGCTGTGCGGGTTTTGGAATTGTCATGCTATCCGGGTATGTATGCAACCCACAAAACCGCACAGCCAAGAGTGGCTGTGCTACGAAACCCCATTCGAATCGTCTTCCACAGAAGAAAAATTTTGCATGTCGCCGCGGGCCTATGTTAGGCTGCTTGGGTCGAAGAGAAGACAAAACGAGAGCAGAAATAGTGGGTAGGGCGGAGAGGACGACTTGAGAGAAGCGAAGTCAATGTTGATCGAGCAGTATCGGGCGCATGTGAAGGATACCGGCTCACCGGAAGTGCAAATTGCTTTACTGAGCGAGCGAATCAACTACCTGACGACGCATCTGAAGGCGCACCTCAAGGACCATGCATCGCGACGCGGGTTGATCATGATGGTCAACAAGCGCCGCCGTCTTTTGGATTATCTCAACCGTCGTGACCCGGATCGGTATCGCGAGATTGTCGAACGCCTTAGTTTGCGCAAGTAATCGCTCCTTAGGGGGAGCACAATCGCGCCAACAACATCTCCCGACGTTCGCGGGGTTCTGTAGGATTCTGGCGGCCCGAGGCGATAGTGCCCGGCCGCTTTTTTTGTAAGCAGAATCCGGCCGCCGCTCGCAGTCGTTCATCGTTTTCTCTTCCCAACAAAACGGGAAAAGTTTCTCCCGCACCCGAATGGCTTTCCGCGCGCGTAGGGCCCGATGGTTCGGGACGCGGCGGGCAGTCGAAAGGACCACTGTATATGTCGCAAGCAGCACCCGCTCCCCATCAAGTTACCGTCGAAGTCGGCGGACGCACGCTGACTCTGGAAACCGGAAAAATTGCCAAGCAGGCCAACGGCGCCGTACTGGCGCGGTATGGCGATACCGTCGTGCTGGTCACGGCGTGCATGGATTCCAAAGCGAATGACCGCGATTTTCTTCCGCTCACCGTGGACTACCGCGAATACACGTATTCCGCGGGAAAAATTCCCGGAGGCTTTTTCAAGCGCGAAGGGCGCCCCTCGGAGCGCGAGATTCTGACTTCCCGGATGATTGACCGCCCGCTGCGACCGCTGTTTCCCGAAGCGTGGCGCAATGAAACGCAAATCGTCGCCATGGTGCTTTCGGCGGACAGCGAAAACGATCCGGACATGATCGGCATCACGGCGGCTTCGGCCGCGGCATTTATTTCCGACCTGCCGTTCACGACGCCGGTCGCGGCCGTGCGCGTGGGCCTGGTGGATGGCAAGCTTGTCGCCAACCCCACGACGGCCGAACAAAAGACCAGTCTGCTGAACATCGTCGTGGTTGCGACCGAGCAGGCCATCGTCATGATTGAGGCGGGCGCGATTGAAGTCAGCGAAGACTCGGTCGCCGACGCGCTGGAATTCGGACACGAACAGATCAAACACATCATCGCGGCGATCCGCCAACTGCATGACAAGGTCAAGCCGAACAAAGTGACCGTTCCTCCGTTTCCTTTTGATGAGGCGCTCGCCAAGGAAATCGAGCGGAAATTTGGCGCGAAACTGCATGACGCCCTGGACACAAAGAAATACCCGAAGAAGGAAAGCTACCACCTGATCGACGAGGTCAAGAAAGCGGTTCTCGAGACGATTCCGGAAGAGGACGAAGAGAAGCGCACCCTGGCCATGCGCGCGTTTGAACGCTTGCGCGAAAATTACTTCCGCGAAGACATCCTGCAGCGCAACCGGCGCCCGGATGCTCGCGCGTTCGATGAAATCCGCGACATCACCTGCGAAGTAGGAGTGCTCCCCCGCGCGCACGGCTCGGCGCTGTTCACGCGCGGCGAGACGCAAGCCCTGGCGGTGACCACTCTGGGAACCAAGGAAGACAAGCAGCGGCTCGATTTGCTCTTCGAGGAAGAGACGTTCAAGCGCTTCATGCTGCACTACAACTTCCCGCCATTTTCCGTCGGCGAAGTGAAATTCCTGCGCGGGCCAGGACGCCGCGAAATCGGCCACGGCGCGCTTGCCGAACGCGCCTTGTTGAATCTGCTTCCGCCGGAAACCGATTTCCCGTACGCCATGCGCCTCGTGTCCGACATCATGGAATCGAATGGGTCGTCCTCGATGGCCACGGTTTGCGGCGGCTCGCTCTCGCTCATGGATGCGGGCGTGCCGATCACCGCGGCGTGCGCGGGCATCGCCATGGGGCTCGTCGTCGAAGGTGAAAAACACGCGATCCTCACCGACATCGCGGGCGCGGAAGACCATTACGGCGACATGGATTTCAAGGTCGCCGGCACGCGCACTGGAATCACCGCGCTGCAGATGGACATCAAAGTCGGCGGCATCAGCGTGGGACTCATGCGGCAGGCGCTCGAACAAGCGCGGCGCGCGCGCTTGCACATTCTGGACATCATGGACCAGACGATTTCATCGGCGCGGGACAAGATGTCGGTCTATGCTCCGCGGCTGCATCAATTGCAGATTCCGACGGACAAGATCCGCGACCTGATCGGCCCGGGCGGAAAGAAAATCCGGTCGATCATCGAGGCTACCGGCGTGAAAATCGACGTCATGGACGACGGCAAGGTGCACGTGTTCGCGAACAGCGGCCCGTCCGCCGAAGCGGCGCTCCAAATGATTCGGGACATTACCGCATCCGCCGAAATCAACAAAACGTACCTCGGCAAAGTGGTGCGGCTGGCGGAATTCGGCGCCTTCGTGGAAATTTTCCCGGGCACCGACGGCCTCCTGCACATCAGCGAAATCGCCGAGCAGCGCCTCCGCGACGTGCGCGACGCGCTGAAGTTGGGCGACCAAGTCCTCGTCAAGGTGCTAGCCATCGAAGGCAACAAGATTCGCCTGTCGCGCAAAGCCGTCCTGCGCGAGCAGCGTGAAAAGCAGCAGAAGGAAGCCGCAGGCGGCGGGCAGGGGTGAACGAAGTCCAGGCCACCTATGAAGTAGGTCTGAAAAACTTGGCAGAATGCAAACCGGGGAGACGAACATCGTCTCCACCGTTCCTATGAGACCTGGGAACGCCAATCTCCCGATTGGCGTGGCGCAAACCGCCCGCCGCGGCGGGGAGATTGGCGTGCCCAGGCGAAACCACCGGTCGCACATCCCACTACACGCGTTGAATGATCGCACCCACAGCGGCGAGTTTTTCCTCGATGCGTTCGTAGCCGCGGTCGATGTGATATACGCGGTCGATGGCGGTTTCACCCTTCGCGACGAGCGCGGCCAGGACGAGCGAGGCGCTGGCGCGCAGGTCCG
>JBGQJJ010000179.1:0-4257 GCA_041498955.1 Terriglobia bacterium | reverse complement strand
GGTTCATGTTCCGCGCAGATTAAGATTCACTTTGCTATCATGGGTGTTGCCCGAGAGCGGATTGCCGCGCCTCTCATTCTACTCCCGCAATGGAACTCGATCAAAAAGCCGCCAGCTTTCCCGCAGAGCCGGGCGTCTACCTGTTCAAGGACGCCCTGGGAAACGTTTTGTACGTGGGAAAATCGAGTTCCCTGCGGAATCGCGTGAAATCGTATTTTCTGGAATCCCGGTGGGTGGATGCCAAGACCGGCTCCCTGGTGCGGGAAATCGCGGATCTGGACTACATCGTCGTGGACAACGAGCGCGAAGCCCTGGCGCTCGAAAACAGTCTGATCAAGCAGTATAAACCGAAATTTAATGTACTGCTTCGCGACGACAAGACGTACCCATACATTCGCTACACCGCGTTCGAGAAATTTCCGCGCGTGTACGTGACGCGCCGCCTGGTCAAAGACGGCTCGATTTACTTCGGGCCGTTTTTTCCGCACAGCCTCGCCTACCGGATCGTCCATTTCATCCACAAGACGTTCCGCATCCCTTCCTGCACCGTGGACCTGACGCGCGCGCACCCCCGGCCCTGCCTGCAGTATTACATCCGACGGTGCCACGGGCCGTGCGTTCCCGGTCTCGCCACGGATGAGAAATACGCGGAGGCGGCGCGGGACACGAAATTGTTCCTCGAGGGCCGCCGGCACGATTTGATGGTGAGTCTCGAATCCCGCATGATGGAGGCTTCCGACACGGAGCGCTTCGAGCAAGCAGCGGCGTATCGTGACCTTCTGCATACGCTCTCCGAAATCGAAGAACGCCAAAAAATCGCCGCCGCCCAAGGGGATGACATCGACGTACTGGCATGGCACGCGGAGACTCCGCTGGTCGCCGTGAATCTTTTCCATCTTCGCGGCGGGCGCGTGGTGGACCGGCGCGATTTTTACTGGGAAGACCTTGCGGAATTCGAGCCGGCCGAATTTTTGTCATCGCTTTTGAAGCAGCTCTACCTCGACGCCTCGTATCTGCCGCGCGCCGTTCACGTTCCCATGGATTTCGAGGATCGCGAACTTCTTGAGGACATTCTCACCGAACGCGGGTCGCATCTCGAACCGCCCCGCAGCCGCGTGGAAATTCTGATGCCGCAGCGCGGCGCGAAACACGCATTTCTGGAATTGGTGGAGAAAAACGCGCGGCACTCCTTCGAGCAGCGTTTTCGCGTGCTGAAGCCCAGCTCGAAGGCCATCGTCGAGGCGCTGGAACAGGCGCTCGGCCTGCCGGAACCGCCGCGGAGGATCGAGAGCCTCGACATCTCGCACCTGCAGGGCTCAGACACTGTCGCTTCGATGGTCGTCTGGGAAGACGGGCGGATGAAAAAATCCGATTACCGGAAATTCATCATTCGCGGCGAATGGGGAAACGACGATTTCGCGAGCATGAAAGAAACGGTCGAGCGGCGTTACCGAAGGTTGCAGGAAGAGAAGAAGCCTTTCCCGGGCCTGATCCTGATCGACGGCGGAATCGGCCAGCTCCACGCGGCCGCGGCGGCTCTCGAAAAGCTCGAAGTCATCAACCAGCCCGTCGCCAGCATTGCGAAGCAGGAGGAGACTATTTTCGTTCTCGGGCAGGAGGATCAGCCCATACGGCTGGAACATCACTCCCCGATCCTTCATCTCATCCAGCAAATTCGCGATGAAACGCACCGCTTCGCCGTGGGCTTTCATAGGCAACGCCGCGCGAAGCGCACCATTCAGACGGGCTTGGAAAATATCCCCGGCGTCGGCCCGCGTACGGCTCAAAAACTCCTGCGGAATTTCGGAAGCGTCGCGCAACTCCGCTCCGCCAGCATCGAACAAATCGCGAAGGTTGTGCCCCGAGGGCTGGCCGAACGCGTCTCCGCGCACCTGGCGAGTACAAACGGTACAGTGTTGCCGAGTGGGTAGTTCCCCCGATTGCTTCTGCCGGGCCCCTGTGCTACTTTCGAGGCTTGAAAGGGGTACGACATGTCGGAAAATAATGCGGGATCGAAAGTAAGTTTCTTCCTGGTGGGACTCGGAATTGGCGCGCTGGTCGGAATTCTGTTTGCCCCGAAATCGGGTGAGGAAACGCGCGAATTTCTCGCGCAAAAGGCCGATGAAGGCCGCGAGTACGCCCAGCGCAAAGCGCGGGAACTGCGCGAGCGGGCCGAAGACATTCTCGAGCGGAGCAAGACGGTCGCCGTGCGGCAGAAGGAAACGATTTCAGCGGCGGTCGATGCCGGCCGCGACGCCTATCAACGGGAAAAAGCCAAGGCGGCTCAGTAAGCGCGACGAGGGAGACGAATGGAAAGCTGGATGCCTTTATTCGTGGTGGTGACGGCGCTTGCAATCGTTCTGCAGGCGATCGTTCTCATTGCCCTGTTCGTCCAGCTTCGCCGTACCGCCGCGCGTGTGGAGCAGACCGTGGCGGACCTCAATACCAAGCTGAATCCCCTGATTACGCGCGTCCAGATTCTCGTGGAAGATATCTCCCCGCGCATCACCGGCATTGTGGCGGACGCTTCTGAGATCACCCGGCTGGCGCGAAGTGAGGCGCAGAGGGTTGATCGAATCCTGAGCGAGGCTCTCGAGCGGCTGCGCATGCAGTTGATTCACGTCGATCATATTCTGACCGGCGCCATGGAAGCGGTGGAAGAAGCGGGAACGCATCTGCGGCAGACGATCTGGGGACCTGTCGTAAAAGCCACTGCCATGATCCGCGGCGTTCAGGCGGGGATAGATTTTTTCAGGACTTCCCGTCATAGGCGCGGCCCGATCGACCACGCGGAAGCATCCGCCGAACAGCAAGACGAAGGAATGTTTATCTAGGTTGCAGGTGGTAGGTAGCAGGTTGTAGGTCTTCGTTAAGCGTATTGGGTCACGGTTTGCGGGTCAGGGCTTCAGCCCTGACATATGCAGTGGACCATAGGGGGCTTTAGCCCCTGACTTGTCCGGACTTCACCGAATCCATCCTCCACCGAGTACGACTTCCCCCGAATAACAGACTGCGGCTTGGCCCGGCGTGATGGCGCGCTGCGGCTCGTCAAAGGTTACGCGCGCGGTAGTCGCATCGACGGGTTCGACCGTGGCAGCTGCCGGGTCGTGGCGATGTCGAATTTTTACCGTGGCGCGGACGGGCGCTTCCAGAGCCGCGAACGAAATCCAATTCACGTCGCGTATTTCACATACATTGGTGCGCAAATCGGAGTCGTCGCCGACGACGACGCGATTGGCGGCGCGATCCAGCTCCACGACGTAGAGAGGCTTTCCCGCCGCAATGCCCAATCCCTTGCGTTGCCCTACTGTGTAATTGTGGACGCCGCGGTGGCGGCCAATGATCTCGCCGCTCGTGGTGACGAGATCGCCGTCTTCTTCTGACAACAATTCGCCGCGCTCGCCCAGGTAGGCGGCGATGAACTTGACGTAGTTTCCTGACGGCACGAAGCAAATTTCCTGGCTCTCGGGCTTTTCCGCAACCGGAAGCGCGGCGCGGCGGGCGATCTCGCGCACCGCCGTCTTGTCGAGTTCGCCGAGCGGAAAATCCGTGCGCGACATTTGCTCCTGCTTGAGACCGAACAGGAAATACGTCTGATCCTTGGAGTTGTCCGCCGCGCGCAGCAATTCATAGCGCCCGGTGATTTCATTTTGGCGGATCCTGGCGTAGTGGCCGGTCGCCAGGCGCTCGGCGCCGATCTGGCGCGAAGTCACGAGCAGCGGATCGAACTTCACGTGGTTGTTGCACATGGTGCACGGAATCGGCGTGCGGCCCGAGAGATACTCTTCGACAAAAGGCTGCACCACGGTTTCCTCGAATCGCTGCTCGTAATTCACGACGTAGTGAGGCATGCCGAGATGCTGCGCCACGCGCTTGGCGTCATAGACGTCATCAAGCGAGCAGCAGCGCTGGCCGTGCGCGCCGTCGCGGTCGAGTTCCGGCAGGCGCCGCTGGTTCCACAGCTGCATCGTCAGGCCGACGACGGGAAAGCCGCGCTCCTTCAGGATCGCGGCAACGGCCGAGCTGTCCACGCCGCCGCTCATCGCGACGGCTGTCATGGGGCTCTGATTTGGATTCGAGTCCATCTGAATAGTATAGCGTCAAATTCGCCGCAATTTCACACGTGGGTGCGATTGGATACGAATCTCTTCCCAACGTGGCATGGCGGTAAGGGTTTGGTGGGGCCGGGGGCGCCGCGGCGGGGGGGGGGGACCCCACCCGGCGGGTGAAGGGGCGCGGGGCGCCCGGGCCCCGCCC
>JBGQJJ010000178.1:0-4339 GCA_041498955.1 Terriglobia bacterium | reverse complement strand
TGATGGATCTGAAAGCCAAGAAGGACAAAGTCTATCCGAACCAGCCCTACCCCATGAATTTCCCGGTTGAGGCGATTCCGCTGCCCGATGTTGCCGATGCAAAATAGGATTTGTCCAAGCGGGGCGGCGCGGCGCCGGCACAGAACTTCGGGCGCGCACAGTTGCATGGAGACGTGCACTTAGATTTGCGCAGGCCACCCACAATGATGGCGTCTCCCACCCAAAAATCCACAACGATCTCGATTCTCGTTGCCGCGGCGTTTTTTATGGAGAACCTGGACGGCACCGTCATTGCCACGGCGCTGCCGCAGATGGGGAAATCTTTCCATGTAAGCCCGGTCGATCTCAATATCGGCATGACGGCGTATTTGCTGATGCTCGCGGTCTTTATTCCGATCAGCGGGTGGGTGGCGGACCGCGTCGGGGCGCGCTCCGTTTTCGTTTCCGCCATCGCGATTTTTACGGTGTCTTCGATTCTTTGCGGATTCAGCAATGGAATCTGGACGTTTACCGGGGCGCGCGTCATCCAGGGCATTGGGGGCGCGATGATGGTTCCCGTCGGGCGGCTCGTCGTGTTGCGCACGACGGAAAAACACAATCTGATTGACGCGATCACTTTCATTACCTGGCCGGGACTCATCGCGCCCGTCGTGGGGCCTCCCCTCGGCGGCTTCATCACGACGTATGCTTCGTGGCACTGGATTTTTTTTCTGAATGTGCCGCTTGGCATCATTGGAATGGCGCTCTCCTCTGTTTTGATTCCTAACTTGAGAGAAGACAAAGTGAAACCGTTCGACTGGATTGGATTTGTCCTCAGCGCCTCGGCGTGCGTGAGCTTCGTGTACGGCATGGAACTTGTGGGCCGCGAGTCCGCGCACTGGAGGCCCACATCCATTTATCTTGCCAGCGGGTGCGCGCTTGGCGTGCTCTCCGTGCTTCATTTCCGCCGTTCGCCCGCGCCGCTCTTGAACCTCGATCTTCTGAAAATCAAAACCTTCGCGATTACTCTCCAGGGAGGATCGCTGTTCCGCATTGCCATCAGCGTGTCGCCGTTCCTGCTTCCACTCATGTTTCAGGTGGGGTTTGGTCTGAATGCATTTCAGTCGGGGCTCCTGATGCTGGGCCTGTTTACGGGCAATCTGGCGATGAAATCCGTTTCCACGCCCGTTCTCCGGCGGTTCGGATTCCGCGCCGTGCTGACCACGAATGGGGTTCTGACGGCAGTCTGGATGTTGGGGTGTGCGTTTCTGTTTCCTCAAACACCGAGGGCCATTATTCTAATTGTGCTGTTTGTGAATGGGTTGTCCCGCTCGATGCAGTTCACCTCCCTGGGCACGCTGGCCTTCGCGGACGTCCTGAAATCCGACATGAGTTCCGCCACCAGCTTTTTCAGCATGATCACGCAAATGTCGATGGGCATGGGCGTGGCGGTGGGCGCGATCGCGCTGCGTGTGGCCGGATTGCTGGACGGCAATTCCTCCGGCTCACCGACCACAAAGGAGTTTCACATCGCGTTTCTTCTTGTCACCGCTTTGACGATCCTTGCGACGCTCGACTGTTTCGCCCTTGATCGAGACGCAGGCGCCGCGGTCAGCGGACACCAGTTGACCCCCGTGGCTGAGAAAACTTCTGCCACGACGTAAAGAAATAAAAACCTTGCGAGCGACGATGTTTATCCGTGGTTTCCGCTACCGGAAAGTTCGCGGACGATGGAGCCCACGAATCCCTTGGCGTCGCCGAAAAGCATCAGGGTTTTGTCGAGGTAGTAGAGCGGGTTATCGATTCCGGCGAAGCCTGCGGCCATGCTGCGCTTGATGACCATCACGGTGTGCGCCTTGTCCACGTCGAGAATGGGCATGCCGAAGATGGGGCTTGTTGTATCGGTGCGCGCGGCGGGATTGGTGACGTCATTCGCACCGATGATCAGGGCCACATCGGTTTGCGGGAATTCGCCGTTGATCTCGTCCATGTCGAGCAGCTTGTCGTACGGGATATCCGCTTCGGCGAGCAGCACGTTCATGTGCCCGGGCATGCGGCCCGCGACCGGGTGAATCGCGAATTTTACATCGATGCCGCGCTTGGTCAGGTTGTCGTAGAGTTCGCGGACTTTGTGCTGCGCTTGCGCCACGGCCATCCCATAACCGGGCACGATGACGACCTTGCTGGCCACGGCGAGAATTTCCGCCGCCTCTTCGGGTGAAGCGCTGCGAACGGGCCGCGTTTCTTTGCCGCCCTTCGCGACCGTTTGTTCCTGTCCAAACCCGCCAAACAGCACGTTCGAGAACGAGCGGTTCATCGCCTTGGACATGTTGACGGAGAGAATCAAGCCGGACGCGCCGTCCAAAGCGCCCGCGACGATCAGCAGCTTGCTATCGAGCACAAAACCCATTGCGGAGGCGGAAAGCCCCGCGTACGCGTTGAGCAGCGAAATCACCGTCGGCATGTCCGCGCCGCCGATCGGGATAATCATCATCACGCCGAACAGTAGCGGAATCGCGAGGAGCGCCGGGAACAAGTAGGTGTGATCCGGATGAAGCACCAGAAAAACGGCCACGCCAATGGCGACGAGGAGCATGCCGAGGTTGACGATGTTCTGACCCTTGAAGAGGATCGGGCGCTGCGGCAGGATTTCCTGCAGCTTTCCGGCGGCCATCAAGCTGCCGGTAAATGTGAGCGACCCGAGAATCACTTCCATCGATAACACGGACATCATGAACTTTGGAACCGCGGGCGCGCGCAAGTAAAATTCCGCGGTGCCGACGAGCGTGACGCAACACGCTCCAAAAGCGTGGCTGAGCGCCGTCCGCTGCGGGACGGCAGTCATCTGCACTTTGCCGAGCGGCACGCCAATGATGGTGCCCAGCACCAGCGCGATTGCAACCCACTTGTAGTCCACGATGCTGCGATTCAGCAAAGTTCCCACGATCGCGAGAAGCATGCCGAGTTCGCCCGCCCAGACGCCGTGGCGCGCCGTCGTCGGCGAACTCATCCACTTGAGGGACATCACGAACAGAGCCGTGGCAATGAGGTACGTCAGTTCGATGATCGAATCAATTGGGAATGGAGTCATGGTTTCGGGCTGCGGCTCGCTTTGAACATTTTTAACATGCGGTCGGTAATGAAGAAGCCGCCCACGACGTTGCTGGTCGCGGCGACGATGGCGATGGTGCCAAGCACGGTGGAGAGCGTGGTTTTGTGCTCGCCCGCCAGGAGGATCGCTCCGACAACGGCGATCGCGTCGAGCGCGTTGGTGAGCGACATCAGCGGCGTGTGCAGCAGCGGCGATACGCGGCGAATGACTTCCAGGCCGACAATTGCGGCCAACATGAACACGTAGAGGCTGGTTATCAAATCCATTTTCATCGTTAGGCTGTCTCCTTCTGCTGGGCCACGAGAGGCGGGAGCGAGAAATATTCGCGCACCCGGGGATGAACTATTTCTCCTCCCCGCGTCAGCAGCGTGCTCTGAATAATGTCATCCTGCAGGTTGAACTGAAACTTGCCGTCCTTCACAAGCAAATTGAGGAACGCCGCGATGTTGCGCGCGTACATTTGGCTGGCGTGATGCGGCACGGTCGATGCGAAGTTGAAATATCCAATAATGGTGACGCCGTGAGCGACGATTTTCTCGCCGGCTTTCGAGAGTTCGCAGTTGCCGCCGCGCTCGGCGGCCAGGTCGACGATGACCGAGCCCGGCGCCATGCCCTTCACCATTTCCGCCGTCACGAGCACTGGCGACTTCTTTCCCGGAACGACGGCAGCCGTGATGACAATGTCGCTCTCGGCGACAACCTTGCCGAGCAATTCGCGCTGCCGCCGGTAGAATTCCTCGTCCTGCGCCTTGGCATACCCGCTGGCGTCCTGCGCGTCCTTGGCTTCCAGGGGAAGCTCCACAAAACGCGCTCCAAGGCTTTGCACCTGCTCCTTGGCCGCGGGACGCAGATCGTAGGCGGAGACCACCGCTCCCAGCCTGCGCGCCGTGGCGATGGCTTGTAACCCGGCCACGCCCGCGCCGATAACCAGGACGCGCGCGGGAGTGAGCGTGCCCGCGGCCGTTGTAAGCATGGGGAGAATTTTCGGAAGCGTGTCCGCGGCGATCAGGACCGCTTTGTAGCCGCAGATGGTGCCCATGGAAGAAAGCGCGTCCATGCTTTGCGCCCTTGTCGTTCTGGGCATCAATTCCACGGAGAAAGAAGTCACGCCTGCATCCGCGATCTCTTGAACCGTAACGAGTGACCCGATGGGGCGCAGAAAACCGATCAGGACCTGGTTGCGGCGAAGCAGCGGCAAATCGGCGCGGCCCGTCTGGTCATTCGAGCCGTAGCAAAGCATCTGGATGA
>JBGQJJ010000177.1:0-4361 GCA_041498955.1 Terriglobia bacterium | reverse complement strand
GATCTTTTCGCGCCGCGCCACGTACTCCATCTCTTCCGTGACGGCGCCTTTGCGCGCGTAGTGCATCTGCGAAACGTTGCGTGTGCCGTTCGCCGCAGCCGTTTCCGCCAACCGCTTTTCAATCCAAGCGTCTCGCACTCCCATGCTTCCCCCTGAAGAGTCTCCGCTCGTGGAGCGTCTCTCTCGTGACGCCGAATTATCGCACCGCTATGCGTGCGCGGCAACCGCGACACGTAGCACAGCCACTCTTGGCTGTGCGGGTTTTGCCGCTGTCCCGCGTCCATGGACTTGCGACGCTTGCAAAAACCACACAGCCAAGAGTGGCTGTGCTACTTAGACCGCGCGGCGCAAAGTGATGAGCGTGATTTCCGGAGGGACGCCCAGGCGGACGGGGGCGCCAATCGTGCCGAGTCCGCGATTGACGTAGATGCTGGAGGTCGGAGATTGGAGGCTGGAGACTGAACGGAAACCCGGAATTTCATTGTCGTCCAGATCGGACGGTGCAAAGAGCGGGCGCTTGTAAAGCCCGGCGACATAGGGCGTGAAGAATTCCGCCGGGCTCCAGCGATGATCGAGGATTTCCACGCGCACCTGGCCGCCGTGCGTGTGTCCCGCGAGGGAAAGTTCGATGCCCAATTCGGCGGCGCGGGGAAACGAATTCGGATTGTGCGACAGCAAAATATTGGGAACGTCGCGCCGGACCAGCGGCTGGATGCCGGCCAGCATCGGTGAGCGATTCCCCTCGGCATCCCGCTGGCGCTGGTAGTCGACGCCCAGCAGATTGAATGCGCTTCCCTTCCAGCGCAACTCGGCGTTTTCGTGGCGGAGGAGTTTCATCCCAAATTTTTGAAAGAGCTCCGCGGACTTCTCCTCGGCTCGCGCGTAGATCTCATGGTTTCCGTTGCAGCCCCAGACGCCCAGCGGCGCGCGCAGCCGCGAAAGCTCCTCGATGCAATCTTCGAGCGGGTCCGTCCTGTTGGTCAAAAAATCGCCCGTGACGACCGCCAGATCGCCGCCCAATTCATTGGCCATGCCGACGGCGCGACGCACCTGCGCGACGGGCATGTAGGATCCGATATGAATATCGCTCAGTTGCGTGATGCGGAGCCCGTCAAGAGCGGGAGGAAGATTGGCGATCGGAATCTCCACTTCGCGCACGGAGAACCGGAACCGCTCCTCGGCAAAGCCGTACGCCGCGCCCACAAACGGCACCGCACCGGCAATCACTCCCGCGGCCTGAAAAAAGTAGCGCCGGGAATGATTGATCCTTTCTACATGCGCGTCGCCTGCCGCCAGTAAAGGTTGTGCGGCAGCAAGCACAGGCTTGCCGGAAGAAGACCGTCGCAAACGCTTCCACAACCACTCCGCGCCCGCGATAATTTTGATGAACAGGTAGGAAAAAATGGAGCTGCTTACCCACAAACCGAAAAACGCCCACCACCACGAGCCGCGAGAGATGACCCCGCGCATGTTCCTTGTCACAGCCGCAAGCGCCACAAAGACGATCACCGCGAGCGCCGCGATCAGCGCACCGCGAACCCCCTTCCGCCATGCCGGCCTTTTGATCCGGCCCGCAAATCTCCACACGCGCGCAAACCAATAGCGCTGTGAAAGGAAAGCCAAGGAAAGCCCAGCGATCGCGCCCAGCAGGCCTAGAAAAACTAAAACCCCATGAAGCATCAAGTAAGGTCCCACGCCTATTAGAGTACGCCTTATGTTGTTCGGTTGCACGGAGACGCGGGAAGAGTTTCGGGACGCAAACCTGCGTTTGCCAAGCCGGGAACGCCAATCTCCCAATTGGCTAGGTAGGAGACGCCAATCGGGAGATTGGCGTTCCCAGGTTCAGAAAAAACGTAATGCGCGCTGTTTACTTCGCGGACGGAGGCGGCGTGGCTAGCGCCGTCATTTTCCGGATCATGCCATCCGACTTGCTCAGGACGTAGACTTCGCCGTCGCCGCCCATGGCGATGCGGACATCCGCGCGTCCGCCGCCGTAGGCGACGCCCTCGGAATCGGCCTTCGGCTGCTTGTGGTCCGCGTCTCGCCAACCGGTCGTGGCACCGCCCGCTCCCGGCAGTACGCGGTCCTGGGCAGGGGTTCCTCCCTTGTGCGCGTACGTCTCGGCGACCACGTCGAACATCCGGCGCTTTGCAGCGGTTTGGCTGGAGGTGTTGTAGGGGCTCTTGTACATGATCTGCAGTTCATGAACTTGCGCCTGATGATTGCGCTGCCCGTGAGTCGTAATCATCTCGCCCTGGTCGACGTAAAAGATTCGGCCGGTCGTCATGTCGTTGAAAATAAATTTTCCGCGCATTCGCGGCATCAGCTTGCCTCGGTACACGAAGCCGCTGCCGATCGAGTCGCCCTCCCAATGGGTATAGACGGCTGCCGGATAGATGGGAACGACCGGCTCATCGATCCCGTCCACCTTCAGGAGATCGCGATCGGGAAATGCAACGGGCGGGTTCTCCAGGCTGCCCGTCTTGCCCGCATCGTCCACAAAAAGCTGTTCATTGCCTTCGCGCTCCGGATAGCCGTAATTGGCGCCCTTGGCGCCGATGTTGACTTCTTCCCAGTAATGCAGGCCGATATCGATGACCAGAAACGTCTTGGTCGTCGCATCCCAATCGAACCGGTGCGGGTGCCGCAAACCGTACGCATAGATTTCACCGCGCGCGCCCGCTACATTCAAGAATGGGTTCGGGTCCGGCCCGGTGGAGGGAATGCGGTACCGGCCATTGGGACTGAGCATGTCCTTGGGACGCAAATTAATGTCCGGAGTGATCCGCAGGACTTTGCCGAGCAAAGTATTGAGCTGCTGAGGAAGGGTGTGTGAGGGGCCGGGTGTTTCTCCCTGCGCGCCGTCACCCACGCCAATATAGAGATTTCCGTAATCGCTGTTGCCGGGCTTGGCCAGCGGATCGAAAATGGTATCGTCCATGGGATGATTGCGGTCGTATCCCACGCGCAAGATTTCACGTGCGGTGCCCTCGAAAGCGGCGTTGCGGATATTGGTATCCGTCCATTCCACGAGAACCGACTCGAGATGAACGGGGCCCGCCGGCGGATTCACCGGGTCGGTCGTCGTATATCCAGTGAGACTCAAACTGGGGAGCTGCGTGTTGACCGGCGCGGCGGTCCCGGGCAATTCGGGATTCTCCGTGTGCACGGTATAGAATTTCCCATTTTTCGCATAGGCTGGATCGAAGGTGATGGAGACAATTCCCGTGGCGTTCCCTTTGTCGGAGGCGAATTTCGGGAAGACATCGGTGAATTTGAGGTAGGGCGTGAATTTCTTCGTCGCCGTGTCGAGGATATAGAGCGTGCTGCTCTGGTCGTTGACAAAAATGCGCGAGGCGGCAAGCGGGGCGTTGGCCGGCTCCGCTCTCATGGAGGAGACGCGGCCGAGTTGCAGCTTGTAATCGATCGCCGTCGCATTCGCGCCCGAATGTGTCGCGTTGGAGAGCGGCGGATTCGCGTAGTCCTCGAGCATGACCGCCGTCCCGTCCTTGCTGACCTGGGATTGCGTGGGATACTGCGCAAACGCGGCGGGCGCGGCCGCAAGGCAAATCGCCAGAAAGCCAATTCCAAGGCGAATTCTCGCCGACCGTGTGACTTCCCATTGGTTACTCGACATTGTGAAAGGCTCCTTTTTAGTTTATCCGCGGATCGAGCGGCTCGGCCGATACCAACCCGGCACGCCAACAAGCGCGGCCAGATCCTCGCATTCATCCAGTAGCGAGTCGTTCATCAAAGTCAGAACAAAATGTCCACGTTGGGCATTGCGTTTCCTAGTGCGAATCCGCCCTGAATCAGATTCGCATTCTAACACCTGACCCTCGATCGAGCTTTTCCTTTTTCTGTTGGCCCAGTAGTGAGTCCGGGTTCCAAGTCTCGGTGACCGTTTCCATCTGAAATTGCCGTCGACGCCCTATATCGCTTGTTAGTATTCTTGGTGGAGGAGGTGGGTCATGCCATTCGCAAGTCTCATTCTCCTCACACTACTTTCAGGAGTTTCCCTCCAAGCCCCTTCCAGCGCAACGATCAAGGCCAGCGGACATACTTACCAGCTGTATTGCGCTCAAGAGGGCGACTCGATCGTTGCGTCAGAAACGGGAGTGTGCGAGAAAACGGAATCCGGAGGAGTGCAGCGTTTCGAGATTCGCAACGAAGACGGGGAGGTGCAGTTTTTTCAGGACGCGCCTGAGGGAAACCCCTTCACTTACGTGGGGATCTTCTCGTTGGCCAATGCGGGCAGAGAAATTTTCGATGTCGATACCTCGCACGACGAAATTCACGACAGCGGCCAGAAACCCGCGCATCTGATTTATTACTTCGACCCGACACCGAAAGGCTTGGTC
>JBGQJJ010000176.1:0-4452 GCA_041498955.1 Terriglobia bacterium | reverse complement strand
TGGCAGGGGAGGAGGGATTCGAACCCCCACTCTCGGTTTTGGAGACCGATGGTCTACCGTTGAACCTACTCCCCTATCAAATTCAACTTACTTCACTTCCTTGTGACCCGTGTGCTTGCGGCACGCCTTGCAAAATTTCTTCGTTTCCATCCGGTCGGAATGCTTCTTCCGATTCTTGGTGGTCGTGTAATTCCGGTTTTTGCAATCGTTGCACTGCAGTGTGATGATTTCGCGCATGAGATTCCCTCTGCCCTACTCGATAATGTCCGTAACCGCTCCGGCGCCGACGGTGTGGCCGCCTTCGCGGATCGCGAAGCGCAGCCCCTTCTCCAAAGCCACCGGCGTGATCAAGCTGATTTCCGCGCTCACGTTATCCCCGGGCATCACCATCTCCACCCCTGTCGGCAGCTTCACATCTCCCGTCACGTCCGTCGTCCGGAAATAAAACTGCGGACGGTAGCCCGTGAAGAACGGCGTGTGCCGACCGCCCTCTTCCTTCGTCAAGACGTACGCTTCCGCCTTGAACTTCGTGTGCGGCGTGATCGACGCCGGCTTGCACAACACCTGCCCGCGCTCCACTTCTTCCTTTTCCGTCCCGCGCAACAACAGGCCCACGTTGTCTCCCGCCATCCCTTCGTCCAAGAGCTTCCGGAACATCTCGATCCCCGTCACTACCCGCTTCATCGTCGGACGGAAGCCCACGATCTCCACTTCCTCGCCCACCTTCACTTTGCCCCGCTCCACGCGCCCTGTCACCACCGTCCCGCGACCGGAAATTGAAAAAATATCCTCGATCGGCATCGCGAACGGCTTGTCCACGTCCCGCACCGGCTGCGGAATGTACTTGTCCACCGACTCCATCAGCGCTTCAATCTGCTTTTCCCACTTCTCTTCCCCGTTCAAAGCCCCCAGCGCCGAGCCGCGGATCACCGGGATGTCGTCCCCCGGAAACTGATACAGCTTCAACAGCTCGCGCACTTCCAGTTCCACCAGTTCGAGCAACTCCGGATCTTCCACCGCGTCGCACTTATTCATGAACACCACGATCGACGGCACGCCCACTTGCCGCGCCAGCAAGATGTGCTCCCGCGTCTGCGGCATCGGCCCGTCCGTCGCCGCCACCACCAGGATCGCTCCGTCCATCTGCGCCGCCCCCGTGATCATGTTCTTCACGTAGTCGGCGTGCCCCGGGCAGTCGATGTGCGCGTAGTGCCGGTTCACCGTCTCGTACTCCACGTGCGACACCGCGATGGTGATCCCCCGCTCGCGTTCCTCGGGCGCGTTGTCGATCGAATCAAACGCCCGGAACGCCACCTTGGGGTTGTGCTTCGACAGCACCTTGGTGATCGCCGCCGTCAGCGTCGTCTTGCCGTGATCGATGTGCCCGATCGTCCCGATATTCAGGTGCGGCTTGTTTCGCTCGAATTTTTCCTTCGCCATTGCTATGTCTGCTCCTCAGCTTGTGCGTTCGCTGGAATCCACCCGGAATTGGTTTTTTCCTTCGCTAACGAGTCGCCCTGCCGGTGGCCTTCGAGATCACTTCTTCCGACACCGACGCCGGCGCTTCCGCATAGTGCGAGAAATGCATGCTAAAGCTGGCGCGGCCCTGCGTGCGGCTGCGCACATCGGTGGCATACCCGAACATCTCGGCGAGTGGAACCTCGACGCGAATTACGTTCGCGCCGCCCCGGCTCTCGGTTCCCTGAATCTGGCAGCGGCGCGAATTCAAGTCCCCGAATACCTGGGGCATATACTCTTCCGGCGTAACCACTTCCACCCTCATGATCGGTTCGAGCAGCACTGGATGAGCCTTGCCGCAAGCTTCCTTAAACGCCATCGAGCCTGCAATCTTGAACGCCATTTCGGAGCTGTCCACATCGTGAGAGCTGCCGTCGATCAGAAGGACGGCGATGTCCACCATTTCGTAGCCGGCCAGGATGCCGTTTTCCATGGCTTCGCGGATGCCCGCGTCAATCGGGGCAATGAATTCCTTGGGAATCGAGCCGCCCACCGTCTTGTCGATGAATAGCATGCGGTGCTCTTTGTCAAAGCGCCATTTGCCGCCCGAGCCGCCCACTTGCTTGGCCAGGACGTCCAGCTCATCGGTCGACATTTCATGCATGTTTTCGTGCGCGGAGGAAGGCAGGGGAAGCACTTCGATTTCGCAGTGGCCGTATTGACCGCGGCCGCCCGTCTGGCGAATGTACTTGCCTTCGGCGCCGGCGCGCTTGCGGATCGTTTCGCGATAGGCGACTTGCGGCCGCCCGACGGTAGCCTGGACGCCAAACTCGCGCATCATGCGGTCCACGATGATTTCCAGGTGCAATTCTCCCATGCCGGAAATAATGGTCTGTCCCGTGTCCTGATCGCTGTGCACGCGGAAGGTCGGATCTTCCTGCGCCAGCTTCTGCATGGCGCTACCGAGCTTGTCCTGATCGGCCTTGGTCTTGGGCTCGATCGCGACCGAAATCACCGGCGCGGGAAATTCAATGTTCTCGAGGACGACGGGTTTGTCTTCATCGCACAGCGTGTCGCCGGTGGTCACGCTCTTCAGGCCTACGATCGCGGCGATATCGCCCGCGTAAATAGCGTCGATTTCCTCGCGCTTGTTGGCGTGCATACGGAGCAATCGCGCGACGCGCTCACGCGTCGACTTGGTGGAGTTGTAGACGTAACTGCCGGCCTTGAGGACGCCGGAATACACGCGGATGAAGGTCACGTGTCCGACGAACGGGTCGGTCATAATCTTGAACGCCAGCGCCGAAAACGGCTCGTCGTCGCGGGCGCGCCGAAGCACCACTTCGTCGGTGGCCGTCGTGCCCTCGACGGGCGGAACATCCAGCGGCGAAGGCAAGTAGTCCACCACCGCATCGAGCAGCGGCTGAATCCCCTTGTTCTTAAACGCCGAGCCAGCCAGTACGGGAACCAGTTTCAGCGCAATCGTCGATCGGCGTATGGAAGCGCGAAGCTCAGCAGCCGAAATCTTTTCGCCGTTCAGGAATTTTTCCACCAGGGAATCGTCGTGCTCGGCGATGTATTCCACCGACTTTTCCCGATGCTCTTTGTAATACGCCTCATCCAATGCCGAAAACTGGAGCGCGGCGGCAACGTCCGGACGAGTCGCGAGAAATTCCGCGTCCCACAGCTTGGCGACATCAAAAACCTCGAATTTCGCGCCCAGGGTTTCCTCGAGCCAGATAATCGCCTTTTCTTCCAGGTAATCGATGACGCCGATAAAAAGATCTTCCTTGCCGATGGGACACTGAATCGCCACGGGGTGAGCGGCCAAACGGTGGCGCATCGTTTTGATGGCGTTTTCGAAATCCGCGCCGGTTTTGTCCATCTTGTTGATGAACGCCAGCCGCGGGACGTGATATTTGTCCGCTTGGCGCCATACGGCTTCCGATTGCGGCTGCACGCCCGCGTACGCGTCAAAAATTGCGACCGCGCCGTCGAGCACGCGCAGCGAGCGCTCGACTTCCACGGTGAAATCCACGTGGCCCGGCGTGTCGATAATGTTGATTAGAAAATCGGTGGCGTTGCGCTTCCAGGAAGCGGTCGTCGCGGCCGAGGTGATGGTGATGCCGCGCTCGCGCTCCTGCTCCATCCAGTCCATCGTGGCGGTGCCTTCGTCGACCGACCCGATCTTATAAGTCACACCCGTATAGAACAGGATGCGCTCGGTCGACGTGGTCTTGCCGGCGTCGATATGCGCCATGATCCCAATATTGCGCGTTTCCGCGAGTTGTGCCTTGCGTGCCATTTCTGGATTACCGCGACTTTCTCCCCTGAACTTGCAAAACCACCCAAATCCCGTTACTGCCTGGCGTGAAAAAACTTAAAAACCAGCCCCATCACCAACTCCTACTTACCAGCGATAGTGCGCGAAGGCCTTGTTGGCTTCGGCCATGCGGTGCACGTCTTCCTTCTTTTTCATCGCGCCGCCGCGGGCGTTGGCGGCATCCATCAGTTCCTCGGCCAGCTTATCCGTCATCGTCTTGCCCGATCGCGTGCGCGCGTAGAGCAGCAGCCAGCGAATCGCGAGCGACTGCCGGCGGAATGGATTCACTTCGACCGGAACCTGGTAGTTCGCGCCGCCCACGCGCCGCGTCTTTACTTCCAGCACGGGCTTGACGTTCTCGATGGCCTTCTTGAACGTCGCCAGCGCATCGCCGTTGGTTTTCTGACCGATCTGATCCATGGCGCCGTAGAAAATACGCTGCGCCGTCGAGCGCTTGCCATCCCACATCATCGAATTGATGAATTTCTGCACCAGGTCGCTGCCGTACACGGAATCGGTCGTGACCTCGCGCCGTGGAACAAATCCTTTACGGGGCATTCGCTTCTTCTCCTCGTTTCCCGCTCTTCTACTTGGCCGCGGCCTTGGGCCGCTTGGCGCCGTATTTCGAGCGCCCCTGCTTGCGGTTCTCCACGCCGGCGGCGTCGAGCGTT
>JBGQJJ010000175.1:0-4497 GCA_041498955.1 Terriglobia bacterium | reverse complement strand
TCATGGCACAACAAAACAACGCACAAACCATCGCGTTGCAACTGGAGAAGGTGCGCGACAAAGTGCCCCTGCTCTACGAGCGCGACGATGTTCTGCTCAGCATGATCCAGCAACGCGGCGATATCGAAAAGGTCAGCTCGCGCAACATGCGCTTGCCGCTGCAAATCGTTCCCGGCGGCAAGGCCGGCAGCTACAGCGCCGATGGCGGCGATCTGGGGCTCGGCTCGGGCACCACGTACGACGTCGCGCAAGTCTCCCCGATTTTTTTCCGGTTCGCCGTGCAAATCACCAAGCTCGTCGAATACGCATCGAACTCGCGAGAGAAGGCCATCGAAAATGCCGTGAAGCGCGAAGTCGCCAACGGCATGAAGCAATTCCGAGCGTTCCTCGACAAGGTGATCCAGACGGCCGGCAACGGCGTCCTGGGCACCATCAGCGCGATCAACGGCTCGACGTTCACGATGGCCGTGCCCGCGGGCGCGGCGCTCGTTTACGTGGGGCAGACGATCCAGGTCTACGACCCGACACTCACCACCAATCGCAACGTCGCGGCCAGCGTCGTTTCCAGTGTGACGGCGGCCGATCCGATTTCCTCGACGCAAACAATTACCGTGGACAACGTACCGAGCGGCACGGCTGTCAACGACGTGATCGTGCATGACGGGCTTACCGGCGCGTCTCCCGTTTCTCTCTTCGGCATCAAGTATCACCAGAACAACGCCACCACCGGCACTTGGCTCAACCTCAACCGGGCCACGTACCCACAGCAATTGCAAACGCCGCGCGTCAATGCGGGGAACGCCGCGTTGGTTCCCGGCCACGCGCGCCTGGCGATCAACAAGGTCCGCAAGGCGCTGGGCATCAACCATCTGGGAAAACTCATCGCCTATACCAGCGTCGAGCAGGAACACGCCTGGGAAAATCTCGGCATTACGGTTTCGCAGATCGTGAAGGAAGGGCCGGGAGGCCGCGCCAGCGACCTCGACATGCTCTTCTCCGGCAAGAAAACGATCTCGGGCATTCCGATCAAGTCGTCGGTGAACGCCGATCAAACGCGCGTGGATTTCCTCGATCTCTCGCATTGGGGCCGCGCCGTGATGAAGGACATCGACTTCTTCGAGGTGGGCGGGCAGACCGTCTTCCCGATCTACGGCGCCAGCGGAGGCATTTCCGCGTCGTTCATCTTCTACTTCGACACCGGATTCCAGGTGTGGAATGACTCCCCGCGCAGCGGCAGCTTCATCGATACGCTGGCGCGGCCGAGCGGCTACTAGAGAGCAGGTAGCAGGTTGTAGGTGGCAGGTTGTAGGGAAAGTCAAAATCTAAGTCCCTGCCACCTGTCACCTGCCCCCTACCACCTTTACTTAAAACAATCAGACAAGGAGAGAATCATGGCCGTCACACTTACGCTTACGGATGCTGATCCTGGCGGGACGCAAGTCTACGCGTTTGGGACGGTGACGCTTTCGGGGAATTATCCTTCCGGCGGCGACACAGTCGACTGGACGCAACTCGTCAAACAAATCGCGGCGCGCGGGCAAATTGTCGATTCCAGCATGGCCGATCCCGCGTACGGGCCGCTGCAGGCGAGCTTCACCGTGCAGGGCGGGACGCCCAACCAGTATCAGATGCAGCAGGGCGCCGCGGCCACGAATTGGAAGATGCGCGGCTACACGACCGGATCCGGCGGCGCCGAATTTACCGGCGGGTCGGCTTATCCGTCGTCGGCCACGAGCGATGTGATCACGTTTTCGGCGCAGTTCCGCAAATTGACGTGACTCGTGATTTGTGAATCGTGAATCGTGGAAAACCTGTTTCGGCGAGTGTCCGGTTGCCGGCGCAATCGTACCGGAATCATGATTCACGAATCGCGACACGCCGGTGTTCACGAATCACGATTCACGAATCACAAATCACGAGCCGCCAGCCATCAAATCAATCATGATCCAAGTATTACGCGAAACGCATGAAACGCCAGTGGACGTGGCGCGCGCGCTTGCGCTGGCCGGCGGGAGCAACCCGTTTGGCGAGCCGAACTACCGCGCGGTGTGGGGATGGTCGCGGCTGGACTGGATTGGGGGGAAGTGGGAAGACCGCGACCCCGTTTCCGGGGCGCTGATCCGCGAAGTGGTGGAACTGCGTCGCGAGCCGAAGTATACGCCGCACAATCGCTGGCACATCGAGCGGTGGATGCCGCCGGAGAGTTACGGTCCGCCCGGGGCGTGGCACGCGCAGACTCTCGAAATTGTGAATGGGCGGAATGTCCCGGCGCTGGGGCCGTATCCTTCGCGTGGAGATTACGAGCACTGTTTCACGGTCGAGGGGCCGCGCGGCGAATTCGTGCAGCTCACGCCGGCCGTAGCGCGGCACATTGCGCGCGCGATTGAAACCAGCCGCGGCGTTCCGGCGGCAAAGAAAAGGGAAGCGCTCGAAGAGCGGACGCGGCGCGAGGAGCGGGAGTACGACGCGTACGCGGAAGAAGTGCTGTCGTGATTCGTGATTTGTGATTCGTGAATCGTGACCCCTGGGTCATTCCGACTTCGGAACTTCAAGTTTAGGAATAATAAATTGTAATGCGCGCTTCGTACCGGTTTTCCTCGAATCACGATTCACGAATCGCGTTTCCAAAACGGAGAGAAAACGATATGCAGAATGAAACCGTAACACACCGCGAGCATTCCCCGCACGCTACCATCGCCAACATCACCGAGCAGCACTACATGGCCCACCGGATGTACGGAACGTTTCAGATTACGGGGCGCTCCGAAGGAGAGGCATGCGCGCTGACGCGCATTACGCCGCGCACGGCGGTGATGGATTACGGCGACAAGCGCACGCTGCCGCTGCCCATCACGGCGCGCGAAATTGCCGAGGACATTTGCCGCGAAATCAATTCGGACGCGGGGGAGCGGAGTTTCCTGGGAGTTTTCGTGTGCGCGGGCGACGCGCCCGCCGAAGAGGAACTGCGGAGCGCGCAAGAGAAGCTCGACGAATTTTACCGCGCGCTGGTGGCCGCGGCGGACCGCGAGTGGGAACGCTCGCACTCGTTTCTTTTTATTCATGATTTGCAGCGGCGCGCCGCGGCCAGGCTTGGCCTTGAGAAGGAATGGCATTACCAGGCGCGCGAGACCGAGGAGTGTCCCGGATGCGGCGAGCGCGTCAAGCCGGGCGTGGCGGTCTGCAAATCGTGCCACGCCATTCTCAATCGCGACAAGGCGCTGGCTCTGGGACTCATTCAGCCGCCGCCCGAAGCAGTGCCGCAAAGGCAAAGAGGCGCGGAGAAAAGCAAAGACTAGGAATGGAACCACAGATGAACACAGATAAAACAATTCAAGAACAAATTGGCGAGATTCGAGGTCTTTCAACATTGTTTCCGACAAGCTTTTATCCGTGTTTATCTGGGTTCATCTGTGGTTCCATAGTTCTTGTTTGCATTTTAGGGGATGAGTGGAAATGAACAGACTGACAAATATTAGGCGGGCTGCAAGTACAGCCCGCGCCCGACATCTTCTCTGCATCGCGGCGTTCATTGGGATCCTGGTTGCGTCGTGCGGCGTGGATGCGCGCGCGCAGGGATCGCGCAAGGACGACATCGTGTTCAACGCGCAGGGGCGTCCAATGGCGGGCGCGACGGTGCGGGTGTGCACGGCCGCGGCGACGGGGCAGCCGTGTTCGCCGCTCGCGCTGATTTACTCCGATCCGGGGCTGACGCAAGCCCTCGCGAATCCGACTACCACCGACGGCCTGGGGAACTACACCTTCTACGCCGCGCCGGGACGCTACGAGGTCGAGATCAGCGGGCCTACGATCACCACGAAGCAGCTCCCGAACGTGATTCTTCCCAGCGATCCGACCGCACCCACATTCACTACCGTCACCACGACCAGCGGCATCTCCGCGTTTTCGTTGTCGCTCAGCGGCAATCTCACCGTGAATGGATCGGCAGCGGTTACGGGATCACTTACGGTAGGCGGCGCTCCAGTGCCGTCCACCACCGCGGACAACCAGTGGACCGCCGCGCAGCGTTTCAAAGGGCCCGATCCGTGGCGCGACATCACGGCCTACATGCCTGCCGGGGGCTGCGACCAATCCGCGTTTACGGGAAGTCACACCACGGGAACGATCAGTTCCGGCGCAACTGCCCTGGCCATCGCCTTCGACAACAATTTCAAGAATGGCTGCGGTCTCTTCGTCGCCAATGCGGGTCCCGCATCCACTCTTTCCACTCCCGCGCAAGGCACAGCGCCGAATCCGAACGTCATAGGGCCGGCAGGATCGACAACCGTTCACTATAAGGTTGCGGCCATCGACCCGAATTATGGGACGTCGGCGGCCAGCGCAGCCATCACGGTCACGACGGCTCCGGCCACGCGCACGCCGCTCAATTACGTCGGCGTGTATTGGCAGGGCGTCGCGGGAGCGGTCGGGTATCTTGTCTACAGCGATGCCAGCGGAAGTTACGCGCCGCTCGGATATTCTTTCGATTGCTCTGGGTTT
>JBGQJJ010000174.1:0-4509 GCA_041498955.1 Terriglobia bacterium | reverse complement strand
TCGAGCTACGGCCTGGGCGCGGGGCTCTTCTTCCTGAGCTATGCCGCTTGCGAGATCCCCTCGAACCTGTTGCTGTACCGGTTCGGCGCGCGCCGGTGGATCGCGCGAATCATGTTCACCTGGGGCCTCCTGGCGATGGGCATGATGTTCGTGAAAACGCCATTGGAGTTTTACATCGTGCGATTTCTGCTGGGCATGGCCGAAGCGGGCTTCTTCCCCGGAGTGGTCTTCTATCTCAGCCAGTGGTTTCCCGCAAACGTGCGCGCGCGGACTGTCAGCCGCTTTTACGTGGCGTTGCCGCTCAGCTCTGTCTTCATGGGCGGGTTGGCGGGCGCGCTGCTCAATCTTCAAGGGCGGATGGGCCTGGCCGGCTGGCAATGGCTGTTTTTGGCGGAGGGTTTGCCGGCCGTGATTCTCAGCGTCGTCTTTCTCGCCTATCTGCCGAACACGCCGGCCGAAGCCAAGTGGCTCACCGCCGAGGAACGCGACTGGCTCGTGAATCAGCTGCGTGCGGAAAATTCCGCGGTCGGCGAGCGCCATGCGGAAGGCGTGTTTCGCGCCATACTGAATCCCCGTGTGTGGCAGCTCGGCACCTATCTGCTGTGCATCTACATTGGCTTCTATGCGTTTTCGTTTTCGGCGCCGGTGCTCATTCAGCAGGCCACGGGCCTCAGCAGCACGAACGTCGGGTTCGCGATTGCGATCATGGGGGTCTTGGGTGCGCTCGGCCTGGTGCTCAACGGGCAGCACTCGGACCGCGCGGGCGAGCGGTATCTGCATCTCGTCGTCCCTTGCGTCCTGATCGCCGCGGCGTTTGTCGTGGGCGGCATCACCGTCGCGCCGGTCTTCGCGATCCCGGCCTACGCGGTCATCTTCATCGGGTTCAATGCGACGGCAGGGCCCTCGTGGGCCATCGCTTCCAGCTTTCTCACGGGTAGATCCGCAGCCGCCGGCATCGCCACCGCAAACACCATCGCTATTGTGGGAGGATTCCTCGGACCCTATTGGATGGGCCGCGCAAAAGATTTCACTGGGAACTATCAGAGCGGGCTGTTGACGCTAGCCGTCCCGGCGATTGCCGGCGCAGCCATTGTGCTTTTCATGCGGCATCAGGTAATCCACAAGTAGGACGGGCTTCAGCCTGTCTTCTTTTGACTTCTGCCAATCCAGCGAAAGTCAAAATCAGACAGGCTGAAGCCTATCCTACCTAGAGCTACTCGCCCGTGATCGGTTGGAACGACTCATATGGCAGCGGGCGAATCTCCGGGTTGCGCATAATGACTCGCGCGCAGGTATTCCACCGGAGAATCGCATCGTCATTGCCCGGCGGGCGCAGGGCTTCGGCGCGCTCGAAGTGCTCCATGGCTTCCCGGAGTGCGTGATAGGCGACCGAGGCGCTGCCCGGCCCTCCTTGGTTAAGGTGGGCGTGCGCATTTCTCTCTGAAATGATGCCTGCATAGTAGGCGCGCTCGTAGTCGCCCTTGATCTGGGAAAGAACTTCCCGAGCCTTCGCCACGGTCATTCCACTCTCGAACTGATCGGTTCGCGCCAGCAGCAGCGAAATCAAGGCCTGCTGGTGATCGGGTGCGACCGTTAAAATATCCTGGCAGATGCTTTCCGCAAGACTGGGTTCGTTCAGTAGGCGGTAGCGTTCCACTTTTGCAATCGCTTCCGGAATACTCTCCACGGAGATAGGTTTTAAATCGAAATGCATAAAGGCCTCCTATCGACCATTCTGGCTGAAAATCCGGAACAGTTTGGCGAGTGGATCGAAGAAACGATCCACGACACGTTCCTTCAAGGGAATAATCGCGTTGTCGGTAATGGTGATGTTTTCCGGGCAGACTTTCGTGCAGCATTTCGTGATGTTGCACAGCCCGATGCCCTGCTCTTTCCTCAAATCGCCGAGGCGGTCTTCCACATCGAGCGGGTGCATTTCCAGCGCGGCGGCGTATACCAGAAATCGCGGGCCGATGAACTGGTCGTGCATGTGGTGGTCGCGCAGCACGTGGCACACGTCCTGGCAGAGAAAGCACTCAATGCATTTCCGGAACTCCTGCACGCGGTCCACGTCCTCCTGCGCCATGCGCCACGTTCCGTCGGGCGCGTCGGGAGGCCGCGGCTTGAATTTCTTGATCCTTTTTTTCACCTGGTAGTTCCAGGAAACATCGGTGACGAGGTCCCGGATGTGCGGAAACGCCTTCATCGGCTCGACGGTTACCGGCCGCTCGAGCGGAATCGAATTCAGGCGCGTCATGCACATCAGCCTGGGCGAGCCATTGATTTCCGCGGAGCAAGAGCCGCACTTGCCCGCCTTGCAATTCCAGCGCACGGCGAGATCGAACGCTTGCGACGCCTGAATCTGGTGAATGGCGTCGAGCACCACCATTCCTTCCGTGATTTCGATGGTGTAGTCGTGGTATTGTCCGGCGCCTTGCTCCCCGCGCCAAATTCGGAACGTTGCGTTCGCCATCACTTCATCTCCTGAATGATTTGCTTCAGTTCATCCGGCATCGGCGGAATGGGTTCGCGGCGCAACGTGACCTCGCCCGAAGCGCCTTTCGAGACCACGATGTTGAAGCCACTGTACTCGTCGCTTTTCGTGGGGTAGTCGTCCCGGAATTGCGCACCGCGGCTTTCTTTTCGCTCCAGCGCCGCTCGCGTAATCATCTCGGACACAACGATCAGGTTTTGCAAATCGAGGGCCGTGTGCCACCCGGAGTTGTATTCGCGGTGTCCCGGGACTCCCGCGCGCTGGGCCTGCGCTTTATATTCCTGAAGTTTATGGAGAGCCTGAAGCATTTCCTCTTCCACGCGGACGATGCCGACCAAGTCCTGCATGGTCTCCTGCAACGCGTATTGGATGACGTAGGGCGCGGGGCCCTCGTTTTCAAAGGGTTTCAGTGCGCGCTTCTCCTGCGCCGCAAGTTCATCCGGATTCACTCTCCCCTGCGAATGTTCTTTCGCGAAGCGCGCCGCGTAGTCGCCGGCTCGCTTGCCGAACACCAGCAAATCGGAGAGTGAATTGCCTCCCAGGCGATTTGCGCCATGCAGCCCCGCCGCGCATTCTCCGGCGGCAAAGAGGCCAGGGACGTCGGACATTTGCGAATCGGCGTCCACGCGCACGCCGCCCATCATGTAGTGCGTGGTCGGTCCGACCTCCATAGGTTCCATGGTGATGTCGATGCCCGCCAGTTGCTTGAACTGGTGGTACATGCTGGGAAGTTTTTTCTTGATGTGTTCGGCGGCGTTCGGAATTCTTTCCTTGATCCAGGCGATGTCGAGGAATACGCCGCCGTGAGGACTGCCGCGTCCCTCGCGCACTTCTTGCCGGATGCAGCGGGCCACGTGATCGCGCGTCAGCAATTCGGGAGGGCGGCGGGCATTTTTGTCGCCTTGCGTATACCGCCAGCCTTCCTCTTCGTTGTCGGCAGTTTGGCCCGCGTAGAGCGGCGGAATGGAATCGAACATGAATCGGCGTCCTTCCTTATTCCGGAGCACGCCTCCATCGCCTCGAACCCCTTCCGTGACCAGAAGGCCGCAAACGCTCGGGGGCCAGATCATTCCGGTCGGGTGGAATTGCACGAATTCCATGTCCTGCAAACCCGCGCCCGCCTCATACGCAAGGGCCAGGCCATCGCCCGTGTACTCCCAACTGTTGCTCGTAATTTTAAACGCCCGGCCGATCCCTCCCGTCGCCAGCACCACGGCCTTGGCCTGGAAAAGATGAAACCTGCCGCGCTCGCGGTCATACCCAAATGCGCCGACGACGCGGTCGCCATCCTTCACCAGCGACACGACCGTGTATTCCATGAATACGTCGAGGCCAAGATGAATTCCGTGGTCCTGCAGCGTGCGAATCATTTCCAGGCCCGTGCGGTCGCCCACGTGCGCCAGCCGCGGGTAGCGATGCCCGCCGAAGTTGCGTTGCAAGATGCGTCCGTCGGGCGTGCGATCGAAGAGCGCGCCCCACGATTCGAGTTCTCGCACGCACTCCGGCGCTTCCTTGGCATGCAGCTCGGCCATGCGCCAGTTGTTCACGTATTGGCCGCCTCGCATAGTGTCGGCGAAGTGGACGCGCCAATTATCGCGGTCATCGACGTTGCCGAGCGCGGCGGCGATGCCGCCTTCGGCCATCACCGTGTGCGCCTTGCCCAGAAGCGATTTCGTGATTACGGCTACTTTCACGCCTGCCGCCGAGGCTTCGACGGCGGCGCGCAAGCCGGCGCCTCCGGCGCCAATCACCAGAACATCGTGCTCGTGCTTGATGTACTCGCCCACTAGAAGATCCTCCAATCGCTCCACACGCCCATCGAGCACATCCGAACGTAGAAGTCGGAAAACGCGACCCAGATCAGGCTGCACCACGCAAAAAGCATGTGGCGGCGATTGAGACAACTGACGCAGTCGTAGGCCTGCTTGCGAACTGGCGCACCGGAAATCCGGTCGCGAATTCCACCGACCAGGTGGCGAAGCGAGTGACATCCCAACGCATAGCAGCTTAACAAC
>JBGQJJ010000173.1:0-4544 GCA_041498955.1 Terriglobia bacterium | reverse complement strand
ACCCTACTTACACATTTTAACAATAACTGCGACACCTCAACAAGTCGCGGAGAAAGAGTAGTTTCCTAAGATGCGATGTGTGAGTGGCGAGACTGAAAAGGGCAAGCAGTACGAAGAAATGGTCGGGACGACTGGATTTGAACCAGCGACCTCACGCACCCCAAGCGTGCGCGCTACCAGGCTGCGCTACGTCCCGACCGATCGCGTTGCTTCAGGTCTGCTGTAGCCCGCCTCTTCAGAGGCGGGGTTTTTCTCCAAATGGGCGGAAAACCCCCGCGTCTGAAGACGCGGGCTACAGCATTTCCCAACACTGCCAGCGTATCACTCGGATTCGAGGACCGTCAATAAGGAGCGGAGCGAGTCGCGCAGGTCCAGCAAGGTCTTGCGATTGAGCGATGCAAGCTGCGCCGACATCGCTTGCGGACCGGATTCTCCGCCGTGCCCTTCGGCCTTCGCAGCGGCCGCGCCGCCGTTCGTGCCGTTCGCCCCGAGCGCCTGATCGCGCAGGTGGCGCCGCGCGCCCGCGATGGTGAAACCTTCGTCGTACAAGAGGCGCTTGATCGTGAAGACGGTGTCGATGTCCTCGCGGCGGTAGAGCCGGTGCCCCTTGGGGCTCTTGACGGGTTGGAGCATCGGGAACTCTGTCTCCCAATAGCGCAGTACAAACGGCTTCGTGGATGTCACGCGGCTGACTTCACCGATCCGGAACAAGCTCTTGGCCGGAATGGCCGTTTCGGAATGTCCGTTGCCTTGGATGCCTTCCATCGCCTTTGATCCTCGCCTAGCTCAGGCCCTAATCCTATTCCGATTCTGGCAGGTGTCAACGGGCCAGTGGAACACGCTTCAGCCTGTTGGGTTTGCGATCGCGCTGCAACCGGAAAACCAACAGGCTGAGGCGTGTTCTACATTTTGCGTGTCAACGCGCTACGTCGCCGTCCTCGTACGGCTGGACGGGCGCGTTCCCCGCTCGCGCTTTTCCTTCAGACGCTGCAGGAATCGAATCGGCGTGCCGATAAAATCGAAACTTTTGCGGAGCAGATTTTCGAGAAACCGCTCGTAGCTGAAATGCAGCCGCTTGGATTGATTGGTGAACAGAATAAATGTCGGCGGCGAAGTAGATGCCTGCGTGACGTAGTAAATCTTCACCTGGCGCGCGGCGGGCGAAGTTCCGCGGTCGAGATCGACTTCCGCGACCCAGCGGTTCAACTCGCCTGTCGAAATGCGCCGGCGCCGCGCGTCGCCCACGCGGTCGATCAGATCGAATAATTTTTCGGTGCGCTCGCCGGTCTTCGCGGAGACAAACACAATCGGCGCGTAATCGAGAAACTTAAATCGAGTGCGCACGATCTTTTCATAATCCTCGACGAGTTGCGCGGGATCGACTCTTCCCGTCACTGCTTTCTTGCGCACCACGGAAGTGTGCTTGCGGCTGCGGGCGCGGGCTCTACTTGCTTGTCCTGAGGCAGAATGGCGAGCCTGCCGAAACGATGGCTCCGCCACATGCTGGTTTGTTCCTTGATGTTCCAATTCGCGCGCGGCCTTTTCCGCGGCGGCTTCGAGCGCCAGGTCCCACTTGTTCATCACGATGATCACCGAGCGGCCGGACTCTTCCGCGTAGCCCGCGATGTTGGCGTCGTTCGCCGTCACACCCAGGCTCGCATCGACAATCAGCAGCGCGACGTCGGCCTGTTCGAGATGCCGCCGTGCCATCATCACGCTCATTTTTTCGGCGACCAGATTCGTCTTGCCCTTGCGGCGAATTCCGGCCGTGTCCACGAAGCGGTACGTGCGCTCTCCGTGCTGCACCACCGTGTCCACGGCGTCGCGCGTCGTCCCGGGAATATCCGAAACGATGGCCCGGTCCACTCCCGAAAGGCGATTGAGCATCGTCGATTTCCCGACGTTGGGACGGCCAATGATCGCCACGTTGACTTGCTTGTCTTGTTTTTCGGGGGCAGGCGCTTCTTCCTGCACAGGCCCGGCAGCGCCGAGACGCGCCGTGATCGCTTCGAGCAGATTGTCAAAACCATAGCCGTGCTCCGCCGATACGGGAAACACATCGTTCGAAAGCCCGTAAAACGGCGCGGCGAGCGATTCCTGCATCTGCGTGTCCACTTTGTTCGCAAGTATCGCCAGCGGCTTCCCTGTGCGCCGCAAGAGGCGCGCCAGCTCGGAATCCAGAGGCGTCAGCCCCGCGCGCACGTCCACGACCAGCAGCAGTTGCGCCGCGCCCTCGATGGCCACTTGCGCCTGGCGAAGAATTTCGCGCGGAATGGCGGCCTTGTCGTCCGGCACGATCCCGCCCGTGTCGACTACTTCGAACGTGCGCTCTTGCCAAGTCGCCGTGCCGTAGATGCGGTCACGCGTAATTCCCGGCTCGTTGGTGACAATCGAGCGCCGCGAGGCCGTCAGCCTATTGAAAATCGTGGATTTGCCGACATTGGGCCGGCCAACAATCACTACCGAAGGAAGTTTTTCAGTCATTTTTAATTATTGGCGGGCTCCAAGTAGAGCCCGAACCGGGGGACACAACGAACCCTAAACGGGAGGCTCGGAATCTTCTAGTCTATCCTACCGGGCGGGGAAACAGAAGCTTAGCGCCTGTGTGGCCGTTAGCGTGCCAGTTTGTTCGCGTTCGGGTTTTAGTAGGACAGCCACTCTTGGCTGTCCTCGCGCCTCGCGACAATATCGGAGGGACAGCCAAGAGTGGCTGTCCTACTAAACACCACCGCCCGTTGCTTCAGCATCCAGATAAGTATTATCGTGGGCGCATGGCTAAGGCGAAGGAATTCGACCTCAAAAGACCGGCGCCCGCAATCGAGGACGAGGACGAGAAGACCCTCGCGGCAATTGACGAAGGGATCCGCGACGCCAAAGCTGGCCGAACCACCGCTATCGAAGATGTCCGCAAGCTCTTGGACAAGTGGACTACCGCCTCCTCCCCACGCAAAGGGCGTTAAGCGACTCAAGCCTACCGACCAAAGCTGAGCATCGATTTTCTATTACGTAAATTCGTCAGATCCCATGGGTCGCTCCGGCACAAAAGCCTCAGCCCCGGTGTCTATACGCACAGTGAACATTTTTTGCGACGCGAGGAGGGGGCCATGGACTGGAACCTGATGGGCATGCTGCATTCGATGAGCGTGACGGCCAAAGGAGTGGTGGTCATGCTGCTCCTGATGTCAGCCATTTCGATTGGACTCGCGGTCGAACGAGGGTTGCGCTACGCCGTGGCGCGCAACCAGTCGCGGATGTTTGTGCAGCAAGTGACCCCCGTGCTCGAGGAGGGGAAGCTGGACGAAGCGATTTCCATTGCCGTGCGGAACAGAAAGAGTCCGGTCGCCAGCCTGGTGGCCACGGGACTTGCGGAGTTTCGGTCGGCTCCAACACACGCTTCCAGCACGGAATTAATTGACGCCGCGGAACGAGGACTGGAACGCTCCGTGGCGACGATTCACGCGGATTTGAAACGCGGCCTCTCCGGCCTCGCGACGATCGGCTCGACCGCCCCGTTTGTCGGCCTGTTCGGCACAGTGGTGGGCATCATGAACGCGTTCCGAGGTTCCACCGCGACGAAAGCAGCGGGAATTGCAAGCGTCGCCTCCGGGATTTCTGAGGCCCTGGTGACCACCGCTTTGGGCCTGCTCGTCGCGGTGCCTGCCGTGTGGAGTTACAACTATTTCACGACGAAAGTAGAAAATTTCGATGTGGAAATGGAAAACTCGTCGATGGAATTGGTGAGTTACCTCGTGCGCCGCGCGCCGCGTGAAACCTCTTAGTAGGACAGGCTTCAGCCTGTCAGTTTTCGTACGCGTAGTAATCCAAACCAGACAGGCTGAAGCCCGTCCCACTCCGAACTACGGCAGATTCTCGATCTTGCGCGCGTCGCCCGTCAATTGCAGGATGTGCATCCCGGTGTTGGCGCGGTCCACGATGTAGATGTAGCCGCGGTCGTCCACTTCCACGTTGTTGGTTTGGATGGCGATTTTGCACTTCGCGGCGTCGCCGGTGCCGACGCAGCGCTTGTCGGTTTTGTCGGTGATGGCGGGAATGTAGGAGGCGATTTCCTTGGGGTTATAGGGATCGCGCACGTCGACGGCGCGCAGGCCTCCGTTGAAATAGGCAACGAAAATGATGCGATTGTAGAAGACCGGCGTCATGCTTTCGTTGGTCGAGTGCGTGCCGAAGCGTCCGCCGCGGCCGCAGAAATTGCCGCTCGGCTCGGGCACATACCACGTCGAAACGCCGAAGATTTTCGATTCATCGGTAATGTCGAAGATGTGCATCATTTGCTCCACGGCCTGGCACTCATTGTCCGTGGTCTCACCGACGATAACGAGGAAGTCCCGCTTGCTGATGGACGGGCCGAATTTCGCGAGGTTGGGCACGTCCACTCCAATCATCGGAAAGGTGGTATGCGCGCCTACATCCGGCGGCAAATCGAGCCGCGCGATCAGGGGAGACTCAAGATTCGCCGCGGTCGGCTCCTTGGGGCCGTGGAGGAGTTTGTCGCGATCCAGAATTTCGATCACCCCGCTCTTGGT
>JBGQJJ010000172.1:0-4545 GCA_041498955.1 Terriglobia bacterium | reverse complement strand
TGCGCCGCGCTACAGCGCGGTCGTCAAACTCGATCGTCCGGTCGCGCAAGACCTGATACGTTTCGTGCCCTTTGCCGGCGAGAAGCACGATGTCGCCGGAACGCGCCTCGTCCAGCGCCACCTCGATCGCCTTCTGCCGGTCCACCTCTACGAACAGTTTCGCCTTGGTGCGCTGAACGCCGACAATGACGTCATTGATGATGAGCAGCGGATCTTCGCTCCGCGGATTGTCCGACGTCAGCACGACGATTTCACTCGCACGGCCAGCCACCTCTCCCATAAGAGGACGCTTGGTCCGGTCGCGATCCCCGCCACAGCCAAACAGAGTGATGATGCGGCCATCGGGATTCAGTTCCTTCGCCGTGGCGAGCAGGTTGCGCAGGGCGTCATCGGTATGCGCATAATCCACGATCACGAGGAAAGGCTGTCCCGCTTCGATACGTTCAAAGCGGCCAGGCACGGCCGAAAGCTGCGCAATGCCTGAGGCGATGACTTCTTTGGGAAGAGCGAGTGCCACTCCGGCACCGATGGCTGCCAGGATGTTGTACACGTTGTGCCGGCCAACCAGCTTTGAGCGGATCTCGATTTTGTCCCTGGGGGTTTCAGCAGTGAACTCGATGCCGGATGGCGAGAGCGCCGGTTTGCGCGTCGTGACGTCCGCGCCAGGTTCAAGACCGTACGTCAGCGTTCGCGAAGCAAGGCCTGAAAGCCTTTTCCCATATTCGTCATCGTTGTTCGTTACGCCCGTGGCCGGGGCCGCGGCGCCCGTGCCTTCAAACAACCGGCGCTTGGCCGCGAAATATTCCTCAAGAGTCTTGTGGTAGTCGAGATGTTCGCGGGTGAGATTGGTGAAAATCGCCACCGCGAACGGGCAGCCCCACAAACGGTCCATCGCCAGTGCGTGCGAACTGGCTTCGAGCACTGCGTGCGTGCCTCCCGCGCGAACGATTTCAGCCAGGTACTTCTGAAGATCGAGCGATTCGGGCGTCGTGTTCGGCGCGGGGCGAAGCTCACGCACCAGCCGGTAGCCGATCGTGCCCAAAAGCCCTACTTCGCAGCCCGCCGCTCGCAGGATGGAATCCACCAGATAGGAAGTCGTGGTCTTGCCGTTCGTTCCCGTCACGCCGATGAGCTTCAGCACTTCCGCGGGAAGCACGTAGTAATTGGCCGCGGAAATCGCCAGCGCCTTGCGCGCATCCGCGACTTGTATCCACGGAAATTCCGCCGCAAGCGTCCCGGGTTTCGCCTGCTCGCTGATGACAGCGGCTGCCCCGCGCTTCACGGCATCGGAAACAAATTTGTTGCCGTCGGTTTTTTCCCCGCGAATCGCCACGAACAGAGTTCCGGGGTTCACCAGGCGGCTGTCATAGGTAAGCTCCGAAATTTCCAGGTCGCCATGTGCCGCGGCCTCGCGCGATTCGATGCCTCGCAACAACTTCGCCAGACGCACGGCGGCGCGTGCTATTCCCGCCTGCGTCATATGTGCTTCGCTTTCGTCATTGTCCGACACAATTTTCGCCTTCACGCTCACTTCACTTTTGACCGGGCCGCCGCTGATAAGAGCGAAGCGTCGCGAGCAAATTGCACGGTGATTCTGCTCCCGCGGCGAATCCTGGCTCCGGGCTCCGGAGATTGTTCCGTTGCGATGCCCGTCCCGACCAGGACGGGAGCCAGCCCCATTTTCAGGCACTCCTGGGTCACGTCGCGGACGGTTTTTCCCAGGAGTTGCGGCGCGGGAACTCCCTCCCCTTCCGCAATCTCCACTGTCGGCGCCGTGGCGGCGGGAGCGGAATGTGAAATCGCCGGAGCGGGATCATCACCCGCAGCGGCCATTGGCGCTTGCACAGGATCGAAATCGCTCGCATCCGACAAATTATCATCCTTCTCACGCGCGGCCTGGGCGCGGCTGGCCCGGAGTGTTTCCGCGGTAACCGGGACATCGCGCGGCACATCCAGGTAGGCCAGCACCTGCTGCGCGATTCGCTTGAATACGGGCGCGGCCACCTGGCCGCCTTCGTGCGCCCCTGCCGGTGAATCGAGTTGCACGTAGATCGTGACCGCGGGGGTGTTGATAGGCGCGAAACCCACGAACGAGGCGATCAAGTCATGCGTCGAGTAGCGTCCCGTCTCCGGATCGTATTTCTGCGCCGTTCCTGTTTTTCCCGCCGAAGTGTAGCCATCCAGCTTGGCCTTCTTACCCGTGCCGCCCAGCACGACGCCTTCGAGCATGCGGCGCATGGACGCCGCCGTCGTCTCCTGGATCACGCGGCGCGGTTCAGGTTCTTGAGACTCGGTCACCTGGCTGCCATGGCGCTGTTCGCGGACGATGTGCGGCCTGACGATCAGCCCTCCGTTCGCCATCGCCGACACTGCCGTGATCATCTGCAACGGCGTCACACCGATTTCCTGGCCCATGGAAATCGAGCCAACCGAAACCGGCGTCCAGTTTTCGAGCCGGCGCAGCTTGCCGCGGCTTTCGCCGGGCAAATCGACGCCGGTGGGCTGCCCAAAACCAAACGCGCGAATGTAGTCGTAAAATTTGGGCGCTCCCAGGCGCAAACCGACCTTGATCGCGCCGACGTCACTCGAGTATTGGAGAATCTGCGAAACGCTGAGCAGGCCGTAAGCCTTGTGATCGCGTATGCGGTGGCCGGCGATATAGATCGCGCCGTTCTGGCAATCGACGACGTCGTCCGGTTTCGTAACGCCCTGGTCGATGGCGGCGGAAAGCGTCACGATTTTGAAGACGGAGCCCGGCTCGTACAGCGAACTCGCCGCGCGATCAATGCGCGCCTCGGGAAGGCTGTCCTTGGCCGCATTGGGATTGAACGTCGGCCAGTTCGCGACGGCCAGCAGCTCGCCGGAATTCGGATTTTCCACGAGGATGGTCCCGGACTTTGCGTGGGTGTCTTGAATGGCCTGCGCCAGTTCTTTCTCCGCGATGTACTGGATCTTTTCGTCGAGCGTGAGCACGACGCTCGTGCCGGTGTCCGGAGCCTTGTCGTTCGAGTCGTACCAGCGGCGGTGAGCATCGGCCAGGATCAGCATTTTGCCCGGCTTGCTGCGAATGGTGTCGTCGAGCGAGTACTCGATTCCTCCCAGCCCTTTCTGGTCGATGTCCACATAACCCAGGACATGCGCGGCGAGCTCACGCTTGGGGTAGAACCGTCCGCCTTCCCGCTGGAAGTAAATCCCGCGCAGATTCATCGCGGCGATGCGGTTGGCCTTTGCGGGCGGCAGCTTGCGCGCAATCCACGCAAAGGAATGCGAGCTGGCAATCCGCGTGGCGATGTCGTCGGAGGGAACGTCCAGTACTTTGGCGATCAAGCGCGCCACCATATCGGGATCGGCAATTTCCGAGGGCACGGCGAAGGCCGAATCCACGGGAACACTCATCGCCAGCGGATTCATCTTGCGGTCAAAAATTTCGGCTCGGCTTGCGCCTACATCCACAATGAGCCGCTGTTGGTGCTGTGCGCGGGAATAATATTCGCTGTAGCAAAACAGTTGCAGGTAGGCCAGCCGGCCGAACACCGCCCCGGTCCATATCGCCGCGAGGGCAGCTACAATCATGATCCGGGTCCGGGGACTGCGAAGATCCATATTTTCGCCGGGAACTCCGGGCCGAACAGTCGAGAGGCTCGGGCACGTCCGTCTGGCCGGGCGGGTCCGATTTACCTTTCCGATCGTTTCAAGCCAGGGGCGGCGAGATGCAATGCCGCCATAAGAAGTTTTATTGCCGCGCGGCCTGGGCGTTTGCCGGACGCGCCTCCGCCATAACCGCGTTCGGCGGTAAGTCCATCGGCGCCACCTGTCCAGGCACGGGAGCGGTCAAACCCAACTGCCGCCGCGCAATCATGTCGATGCGTTCCGGCGCGCGCAATCCCGCAATTTCCAATTTGAGTTCCTGGTTGAGTTCGGTGGCCTGGGCGCGTTCGCTGCGCAGCGATTCGAGTTGGTAGCGAAGTTGGATCGTCTCGAAGTGCTGCCACGCGTACAGGAAAGCGCCGAGGGCGATCAATCCGCCGAGCAAAACGATGCGAGCGCATTCGCGCATGTGGTGCGGAGCCACGAAACGTACCAGACGCGAATTATCAATTTGTTTCACGGTGAAGAACTCGGTCATTGCCGCCACGCTTCCTCTTGCGGCATCCCGTGCTGGTCGGGATCGATCTTTTCGGCTGCGCGCATTTTCACGCTGCGCGCGCGCGGATTGGCCGCTATCTCCGCGTCCGATGCTTGAATTACTTTCTTGGTGAGAATCTTCAGCGCGCCCTCATGCGCAAGCCGCTGAAAGCACTGCTTGACCTGGCGGTCTTCCAGCGAGTGATAGCTGAGCATCACCCACCGGCCGCCCTGAGATAGTGTGGCAGGAACCCTAGAAAGAAACTGCCCGAGTTCCTCCATCTCTCGATTCACCGCAATCCGCAGCGCCAGAAACGTTTTTGTCGCGGGATGCAGCTTCTGCCTTCCCCTTACGTTTCGGGCTCCTGCCACAACCGTTGCCAGGTGTTCGGTGTCCCGTATGGGACGCGCGCGAACAAT
>JBGQJJ010000171.1:0-4567 GCA_041498955.1 Terriglobia bacterium | reverse complement strand
TCCCGGCGCCAATCGTGTTGCCGATGGCCACGGCAATCCCAAAGCCGACACCCAGCGTGGTGACCAGCCGGCCGTGCCCGGTGCGCCGTGAGCCAACAGAGCTGGAATTAGTCGCCAAGTGAAACTCGTTGCCGTCGTGTCCTGCTTGAGTGAAAACGAAAGGCCATCATAGCCGAGCGCACTCGCGGCGCAAGCGGAAGTTGCCAAGGGCGTTCCGTCAGCGATGCTTGCTATGATCCGCAAACAATTCGGACCACAGGTTTGGTGCGGTGGCGTGATCTTGTGTTGCCCGGAGTCCCGGAGGGACATCACAATGTAGTCCATCGCGGGAGCGGTGGGGTCCGCGGTGCGATCATTTACAGCCCCGTAGAGTCTGTGTGAGAACTCGGTTTTAGTTCGTGTAGCGCCCGCCTTCAGGCGGGCATCCGCTTGATTCCAAATTGCCCGCCTGAAGGCGGGCGCTACATGCACGTGCCAATTTTGAGTTCTCACACAGCCCCGTAGGGGCGGCACTTGGCTAACCCAGTGTCGCCCCTACGGGGCTTGGTTCTCTCCCCTTATGCCTACCCACCGCTCCCGCGGTGGGCTACGTTCTGTCGTCCCTGACGGGACTAACCGAAGCGCTTTTATTTTTTGATATGCGGTTGGAAACGAATGCCGGTTTTCGAAAAACGAATTGGCTCTGTTTCTTTGTTTCGCCCTCTATCGATCTTATGATCTACTTTTCGTGTAACCGCCACCGCAGTACCCTGCGGTGATACGCGGGAGCCGTCGCAAAATGATCAAACCCATCTCCAAATCCGTTTTCACCGCGCTCCCCAAGGCCGAATTGCATGTCCATCTGGAAGGTTCCATCGAGCCTTCCAGTGTGGTGGAATTGGCCGCGCGCCACAGTGTCACTCTCACTCCTGAAGAGACCGCTCCGCGTTACGCCCCGGGCACTTTCGACCAATTCATCGAAAATTTCATCTGGATCACTTCCTTCTTGCGGGGCCCTGAAGACTACGCCTTGATCGCCCGGCGACTCGCCGAATCCCTACAGCGCCAAAACGTTCTGTACGCCGAAGTCACTCTTTCGATCGGCGTGATGTTTCGCCGCAATCAGGACCCCGCCGCCAATTTTGCCGCGCTGCGCGACGCCGCGGCCGAGGTTCCCGGTGTCCAGCTGAAATATATTTTCGATGCCGTGCGCCAGTGGGGCGCCACGGCAGCGATGGAAGTCGCGCGGATCGCCGCGGAACTGCGCTCGCCCGACATTATCGCCTACGGGATTGGCGGCGATGAACTGGGCCTCCCCACGATCGACTTGCGTCCCGTGTATGATTTCGTGGCCAGCCAGGGCATGCACCGGCTGATCCACGCCGGGGAAATCGGCGGACCGGAAATTGTCCGCGAATCCGTGGAACTGCTTGGCGTGGAGCGCATCGGCCACGGCATCGGCGTGATGCGCGACGAGCGCACCATGGACTTCATCGCCGCGCGAAACATTCCCCTCGAGGTCTGTCCGACGAGCAATCTCCGTACGGGCGCCCTGGCCCGCCAGATTGGCCGCCCCACAGCCGGATACGAACAGCATCCGCTTCCGTCGTTCTTCCGGCGCGGCCTTCCCGTGACGCTTTCGAGCGACGATCCGGCCATGTTTGAAACCACGGTGAGCGACGAATACCGCCACGCGCATCGCATGGGGCTCACTCCGGGGGAACTTGTCCGCCTCGCCGAGGCGAGCTTCCACCATTCCTTCCTGGGCGCCGACGAAAAGCAAGCCATGCTCGACAAATTTCATTCCGGCGTTGCGGCGCTGGGCTTGGTATAATGTCGGCGATGAAAGCCCATGTGTGGGTCATGCCGAAACGCACGGTCCTAGATCCGCAGGGTCAGGCCATACAGCATGCCCTTTCTTCGCTAGGATTTAGCGAGGTTCGCGACGTCCGCCAGGGCAAATTTTTCGTTCTCGACTTAAATGGCGTGGCCCGCGAAGCCGCCGAAAAGCAGGTCGAGCGCATGGCCAGGGAAATCCTGGCGAATCCGGTGATCGAGGAATTTCGCTACGAAATCGTGGAATAATCGCGTGTTTTCCAAATAAACACTAGCTGTTAGTTTCAGGAAACACCCCGTCTCACTCGTCCGAATCCGCACTTCCCTTGTGTTACTCTTTTTTGTGCGGGCCTCCAAGTTTGTCGCCTAGCTGAAAGTCCGGAGATGAAACTGTGTGTGGAATCGTCGGATACATCGGATCCAAGAAAGTTGTCCCCTTAATTCTCGATGGGCTGCGCCGCCTCGAATATCGAGGGTATGACTCCGCCGGCATCGCCGTGGTCGGGTCGGACGGAAAGGTGCAAATCCGCCGCGCCCCCGGCAAGTTGCACAATCTGGAAGAAGCCATTCGCCAATCGCCGATCGACGGCGCCTACGGCATTGGACATACGCGCTGGGCCACACATGGCCGTCCCACGGAAGAAAACGCCCACCCGCATCGAGACTGCACGGGAAATATCGTCGTCGTCCACAACGGAATCGTCGAGAATTACGTGGATCTGAAGCGCGAGCTCGAAAAAGAGGGCCACAAGTTCGTCACCGAAACCGACACTGAAATCATCGCTCACCTTGTCGAGAGGTACATGAAAGAAGGCGGCCCGCTGGAGGACGCCGTGCGAAAGACGGTGCGCCAGCTGTCGGGCGTCTATTCCCTGGCGATCCTCTCCGCCTCTGACCCGAACAAAATCATCGCCGCGCGCACCGGCCCCCCATCCGTGATCGGCCTCGGACAGAATGAATATTTCGTCGCGTCCGACATCCCCGCGATCCTGGCGCACACGCGCGACATGTTTTTCCTGTCGGACGGCGACATCGCCGTGCTCACTCCGCAAGGCGTGCGCGTCATGGACCTCGATGGCAATATCATCCAGCGCGCCGTGCAGCACATCAGTTGGGACCCCATCATGGCCGAAAAGGGCGGCTACAAGCATTTCATGCAGAAGGAAATCTTCGAGCAGCCCCGCGCCGTTCGCGACACGCTGCTCGCCAGCGTGGCGCTGGATTCCGGCAAAGTTTTTCTCGACAAGATGGACATAGCAGAGCACGAGTTCCGTGAGTTCACGAAGGTCAAGATCGTGGCCTGCGGCACGAGCTGGCACGCCGGGCAAACCGGCAAATTCATGATCGAGAAGCTGGCGAAAATTCCCGTCGAAGTGGACTACGGCAGCGAGTTCCGGTATCGCGATCCGATCGTCGATTCAAAGACCCTCACCATTTGCATCAGCCAGTCCGGCGAAACCGCCGACACTCTGGCCGCGCAGCGGGAAGCCAAGCAAAAGGGCTCCAAGACGCTGGCCATTTGCAATGTGTACGGCTCGATGATCACGCGCGAGGCGGCGGGAACGATCCTGACCCACGCGGGGCCCGAAATCGGCGTGGCTTCCACGAAGGCTTTTACCGGCCAACTTACCGCGCTGATGCTGCTGGCGATGTATCTCGGACAGGTGCGCGGCACTCTCACCGAGGATTGTGAGAAGCGTCTCCTTCAGGAATTGATGCGCGTCCCGCACAAAATGGAAACCGTCCTGCAGGGCGACGAAACGGGAATCTATGAAGCTCTGGCCCGTACTTTTTTCCGTCACACCAATTTCCTGTACCTCGGCCGCGGCATCCACTTCCCCATCGCCCTGGAAGGCGCGCTGAAGCTCAAGGAAATTTCCTATATCCACGCCGAGGGCTATCCGGCCGGCGAAATGAAACACGGGCCGAACGCGCTCATCGACGAAAACCTTCCCGTCGTCATGCTGGCGACGCGCGACGAAAACGATCCCGAAGCCATGACCCGCTACGAGAAGAGCGTCTCGAACATCAAGGAAGTCAAAGCCCGCGACGGCATCGTCATTTCCGTCGTTTCGGAAAACGATCATCTGGCCCGCGAAGCGTCCGATTACATTATCGTCGTGCCGCCCACGATGGAAATGTTTGCGCCCTTGCTCGAAGTGATTCCCCTGCAGTTGCTCGCCTACCACATCGCCGTGCGCCGCGGCTGCGACGTGGACCAGCCGCGCAACCTGGCCAAATCCGTTACTGTCGAGTAGCTTTAAGTAGCACAGGCTTCAGCCTGTGGGTTTTTCCGTTCTCATCACGGACCGTCGAGAGTTGAAATGGAATCACAAGCCGATACGTTGATGCTGCAAATCCACAGACTGAAGTCCGTGCTACTACTTTTCCATTTCCACGACGGCTCGCAAATCGCGTAATATATTGCTGTCGTGAAACGCATTCATCTTGCAATCGTCGTCGCCCCGTTCTTTCTTTTCGCAGCTCTCGCGGTGCGCGCACAGACGCCTGCCGCGAATTCTCCCCCAAGCTCCACCATCTCCTCCATCAAAGTCACCGGGACTCAAAAATTCCCGGGGGACCAAATCATCGCCGCTAGCGGCCTAAAGACGGGCGACGTTGTGACCGCGGAGCAAATTCAGGACGCCACCAACCGCCTCTCCGCCCTGGGAATATTTTCCGCGGTCAACTTCCGTTACGCCGCGAAAGGCAATGCGATCAACCTGGAGTTTCAGGTCCAGGAAGCCCCCAC
>JBGQJJ010000170.1:0-4570 GCA_041498955.1 Terriglobia bacterium | reverse complement strand
GCCCGCGGACCGCGCGGCGCAATTGCAGCCGACCGAATCACTGCGGTATGAGTAAGCGCGGCATGATCCGATCCACGCGGAAATTGGTAAATGCGTTGGCTTCGCAGGGGCATCGAAGGATGTGCGCGTGAGGCCGATGGAAAGCAGGTGCAAGGAGATGGGCAGGCGAATTTACGGCGGAAATGTTCAGCGGTTTTTGCCGTCGGCGGCTTACGCGGCGGGGTTAGCGATTCTCATTTTGGCGGGCGCGGGCACGAGCCGCGCGCAGGACGCGGGGCTTTCGCGCAATCTGACGTTGAAGGAAGCCGTGAACCTGGCCGTGGCGAACAGCCGCGATCTGGCCCTGGCGCGGTTGCAATATGGCGTGATGCAGCGCCAGATTGGCGTGGCGCGGTCCGCGTTTCTTCCCAACATTTATACGGGCACTGGCGTGGCCTATACCAGCGGCTTTCCGCTCCTGGAGGGAGGTGGCGCACCTGCTATTTTTTCCCTTTCCTATACGCAGCAAATTTTCAATCCACCGCTGAAGGGGGAACAGCGCGCCGCCGAACAGAGAGCCGAGGAGCAACGGCTTTCAATGGATGACGTGCGTGACATGGTGATGTCGCGCGCGGCGCTCGATTATCTGGAGCTGGCGAAAGTACGGCACGCGCTGGAGCTCATGCACGGCGAACGGACGAGCGCGGGGAGAATTCTGGATGCGACGCGGGAGCGCGCGGATACCGGGCGCGAGCTTCCCATTGAGGTGATCCGGGCGCAGTTGACCACGGCGCGAGTCGAGCAGCGCATCGCGCAACTGGAAGACCGCGACGATTCCCTGACGGGCGAGCTTCGCGACATGATGGGCCTGCCGGGGGACGAGATGATCGTGGTCTCCACCGAGGAAATTCCCGGAGCGGCCGCGGAAATCTCGAAGGACGTTGTCTCGGAAGCGATGGCCAACAATGTGGAGTTGAAGCAGGCGCAAACCGAGTTGCGCGCGCGCGAATTCAAACTCAAAGGCGAACAGGGCGCGCGTTGGCCGGCGTTCTCGCTGACCGGCCAGTACAATGTGCTGAGCAAGATCAACAATTACACCGATTTTTTCAACAAGTTTCAGCGCAATAACGTCATCTTTGGGGTCACGGTGCAGATCCCAATCTTTGCTTCGCGCACTTCTTCCGCTGTCGCTTTCGCGCAGGCGGACTTAAACGCCGCCACGTTGGCGCTGCAAAAGAAACGCAGCGAGCTTTCCTTGGATGTCCGCCGCAAGGCCCGGCTGGTGCGCGAGGCGGAACTGAGCGGGGAAGTGGCGCGGCTGGAGTTGCAGCTGGCGCAGGAAAATGTGCGCGTTTTGCAGGCGCAGTTTGACGGGGGGCGCGGCAGTTTGAAGGACCTGGAGGCCGCGCACATCGAGGAAAATGACAAGTGGCTGGCCTTTTTGGATGCCAACTATTCGCGGCAGCATGCGCAGCTGGAACTGCTCCACACGACGGGGCAATTGGCCCAGGTATTGCAGTAGCATAAGGATTGCGCCCTTTCGCATACCGTACCCAGGCCCGTAGGCCTTAGATGTGGGCGCTCTGTAACAAGCGTTACCGTGCAACGGATGGGTGCTTTGACTATCATCCCGAACCTGATTGTGACCCCCACCCTGATCGCCATGCTCACGCCGGTGCTAACTGCGTGCGAACTTCAACAATCCACTCATGTCGTCGTTGTTCGCGTCGGCTGCTTTCAAACAGCGGATGTATTCTGTGCGAACCGGCCCAATCTCTTTTAATTCTTTTAGTCCCCATGTGAACCGCTCGCGACCATTCTTCACAGCGATGACATCGGCTAATAGACGAGCGTGCCTTCCGTTCCCGTTAGGGAATGGATGAATCCATACCAGTCGATGATGGTAACGAATTGCGATCTCTTCGATGTCAAAAGTCCCATGTTCCAGCCAGTAGTGGATGTCTCCAAGAATAGCCGCAATCCCATTCATTATTTGGTGGAACGGAATGCCCAAGTTTTTGTTTGTCGTCCGATACTTTCCGGCCCATTTCCAGGTCTGATCGAACATCCTCTTATGGAGTTGTCGAAGATAGGGCTCGATGAACGGGTCTTCCCGTTTGAGCACGCGTGGATTGAACGCCCATCGATTCGCTTCGAGAATGTTGGAGCGTTCAAACTCATCCAACTCACCTTTCGTCGTGAGGCTTGGACGCAGATCAGCCAATTCTTCGGGGGTGAGAGGAGTGTTCCCAGCCGCTTGATTCAAATTCCCGCTTCGATCGTTCATGGCCTCTTGCTCATTCGTTTGGTTTCTCTGTCGATCAACTCTTTCACGCCGCCCGGCGCTTGGTCCTCCAGTGCCATCGTGTGTTCAACAGACAGAACACGTTCGGTTGCCTCACTCCGCGTCCGCTGTTCCGCAAGCTCCTGAATCGATCCAGACTTCGGCACGATCGCATAGACCAACTCGCAACCCATCGCGTCAGCTACACGTCGAAGATTGCGGAGGGTGATTCGATCCCTGGCCTCGGCTTGCTCGAAACCAATGATACTTTGACGTTTTACCTTGGTGGCGGTCGCCACTTCCTGCTGCGAGATGCCCAGTGCCTCTCGAACCGCCCGGAGCCAGCCTCGCGCCGGACGACCCGCCTGTTTCGCGTCAGGGAACATGTCAATAATAGCGGCTAGTTGTTGCAATCTTAAGTCGCGGAATTCGGGCTTCATGTAGGCTCCAAGCTACTGTGTTTATCTAAACAGCAGCTTATACACAGCATTCAATACATTGTAAGCAGCCTATAAGTTGCATGTCAATGTTTATCTCTCTTGGTCTAGCTCACCAATTCAGGCAAGGGTTCCCTCATCCAACACTGATGGTTCGAGCTATTCTTTTTTCAGTAGGGCAAGGAGGTCGGACTTTTCTTAAATTGTCTTACAGGAATTTTTCAATTTGGAGAACACTACGTTCCGAGTTTTCTTTCGAGGCCGGCCGGGTTTCAGGTAAGATAGCAGCTCCAGAACGGTTGCGATCACGGTGGATGTCCCGGATCAGGGGAAGGGAAGAATGCCGGAAGTGATGAAAACGCTGTTTCTGAATCCGCCGAGCTATGAGGGCTTTGACGGCGGTGCTGGCGCGCGCTACCAGGCGCGTCGCGAGATCAAGTCGTTTTGGTATCCGACGTGGCTGGCGCAGCCTGCCGCGATGGTCCCGGGCAGCCGCTTGATTGACGCGCCGCCCGATGGGCTGACCGTGGACCAGGTGGCGCCGCTAGCGAAGGATTACGAGCTGGCCGTCCTGCATACGAGCACGCCGTCATTCCCCAACGACGCGAAATTTGCCGCGCACCTCAAGGAAGTGAATCCGAAAATCATGATCGGGATGGTGGGCGCGCACGTCGGCGTCCTGCCGCTGCAATCCATGAATGCGGCGCCGGCTGTGGATTGGGTTTCGCTCGGCGAATTCGATTACATTTGCGCGGAAATTGCCGCGCGGAAGCCGCTCAAGGACGTTGGAGGGATTGCCTATCGCGACAACGGGCGCGTCACGCTCACGCCGCCGCGTCCCACGATTGAGAACATGGATGAGCTTCCCTACGTCGTGGACGTGTACAAGCGCGACCTGACGATTGAGAACTATTTTATCGGCTACTTGCAGCATCCCTACGTCTCGCTCTATACGGGACGTGGGTGCCGGTCGAAGTGCACGTTCTGCCTGTGGCCGCAGACGCTGGGCGGGCATCGGTATCGCGTGCGCAGTCCGGAAAATGTCGCCGCCGAAATGGCGCTGGCGAAGAAATATTTTCCGCAGGTGCGAGAATTCTTTTTTGACGATGACACATTCACGGACGATTTGCCGCGCGCGGAAGAAATCGCGCGCCGGCTGGGCAAGCTGGGGCTGAACTGGTCGTGCAACGCGAAAGCCAACGTCCCCAGGAAAACGCTCGAAATCATGAAAGACAACGGCCTCCGGCTGCTTTTGGTGGGCTACGAATCCGGGAACGATCAAATTCTGATCAACATCAAGAAGGGCGTGCGCATCGATATCGCGCGCGAGTTTTCGCGGAATGCGCGGGACCTCGGAATCAAGATTCACGGAACCTTCATTCTGGGCCTTCCGGGCGAGACTCCGGAGACGATTCAGCAGACCATCAAATTTGCCTGCGATATCGACCCCGAAACGATTCAGGTTTCACTCGCCGCGCCCTACCCGGGCACGGAATTGTACCGGCAGGCGCAGGAGCAGGGCTGGCTGCAGATTCAAACCGGAGAACTCGTGGACGCGCACGGAATCCAGACGGCGGCCATGAATTATCCGAAGCTCAGCTCGACCGTGATTTTCAATTCCGTGGAAGATCTCTACAGGAAATTCTATTTCCGCCCGCGCAAGATGTTCTCGCTGTTCGGCGGAATGCTGCGCGATCCGGAAGTGATGAAGCGGCGGCTTCGCGAAGGCGTCGAATTCTTCAAGTTCCTGCACGAGCGCAAGGAGACGGCGCGCGAAATGGCGCAGTCCGCCGCGGCGGCCGCTTCAAGCGCCGGGGACTAGGCTGGATTTTGTAGCGCCGGCGTCTCGCCGGCGATTTTTTCCCCGGTG